>NZ_JAERVL010000029.1 GCF_016745835.1 Caldalkalibacillus salinus
TTGTTTAGTAATTATGCTCCGTCTGCTGCTGTTGTTGCTGTATCGCGCCCTTGAATAGCTGTCACTGCTTCTTCATAAAGTTTTACAATTTCTCCTCTTAGTGTCACGATGATTCCTAGTACTGCTATCGCAATAACACCTAATACTAAACCGTACTCTGTCATCCCTTGTCCTTCTTCTTCTCTTACTAATCCCATTAGCTTTTCCATCATTTGAAACCCTCTCCTTTTAATTGTTTTTTTGGAAAGGAAGAGGGGCGTGATTTTATTCCCCTACATCCTTCGGTAGCTGGCTGGCTTTGCGATCATTAGATCACGTTAGCCCCTGTAGCTTTGCGTCATTGACTTTCGTCAATTTTGCCCTTTCGAGTCTGTATTATTGTTTAGTAATTATGCTCCGTCTGCTGCTGTTGTTGCTGTTTCACG
>NZ_JAERVL010000030.1 GCF_016745835.1 Caldalkalibacillus salinus
TTTGAAACCCTCTCCTTTTAATTGTTTTTGGTGAAGTTTTCCTCGAGCTTGTCCGTCGACGTTACTCCAGGGAGGCAGGTTCGTTCCTCCTTCATCCATAAAAAAGAACCCCTTTTTTGAGGAAGAGGGGTGGTTTCACGCCCTGCATCCTTCGGTAGCTGGCTGGCTTTGCGATCATTAGATCACGTTAGCCCCTGTAGCTTTGCGTCACTGGCTTTCACCAGTTTTGCCTTTATCGGGATTCAGAGTGTTTTTCCGAATCCGATAATTAATTTCTGTATACATCATAACCCGTTTACGCATTCGTGAACATCCGTCAAAGTTCTTATTTTCCGACAATATACTACATAAACATAAAGTCCTATTTGGACTTCATAAGTGTGTCTATGAACCTACTTATATAACCTTTTGTTACATTTATGGTATTATTTAGTTGTTTATTATGTCGAAATATGGGAGTTGGCAAGGTGTTAGTAGATTTTAGCGGTAAAGTTCTTTAAAATGAAAGGGTAGGAGTTGTTCATTAAATGAAAGTTATTCAAACCCTTGAATTACTTTAAAGTAGAATGTGATTATTACATGATTACTACAAGGTTTCTTCTTAACCTTGACCACAAGTAAGGTATAGTTAAAATTACTGACATTAATTATTACAATGGAGAATTGAGGGATCACGTTTATGGGTAACATTTTATTACTCGTCGTTGTATTTGCTGCGAGCTTCGCTATTTTTTATAGTGTTCGCACGCGTCAATACCGTAACAAAGAAAATATGGATATCATGAGATTCTATAATGCGAAAACCAATATCGCGATGGGGATTATGCTGGTTTCAATGGCATTGATTCAGCTATTTACTTTTCCTGAAACGACGGGTTGGCGCATTGGTGTGGGTATAGTATTTCTATTATTAGGAGCCTTTAATTTTATGATGGGACTTAGAAATTACAATACCTTCGCCCCTAAGGTATATAAAGAGAAAAAATAACGTATATTATTCAATTATCGAAGCATTTCCTTTACTCGAACGCCGCCAACAAAAGCCTGTCACTTCATGAGTGAACAGGCTTTTTTTAACGGTCTATAATCTGTGCGGTCATTATTCCTTTGGCGATCATATCATGTCCATGATACACTTCGACATCTACTTTACCGAATTTCCGACTCAGTTCGAGGACTTTTGGTATCACTTGTATCTCATTCTCCAACTGAACAGGCTTTAAAAAGTAGATAGAGATATTTTCAGCGACCACATCCCCTTTTTTACTACGGCGAAGGGTACGATTACCTGCTTCAGTCATAATCGTTGTAAGTACACCACTGGACAGTGTCCCCACATGGTTAATCATTTGAGGCAGGACTTTTCCTCGTATCGAGTAATGTTCACCATCCTCCTCCACGAAATGATGAATCATCTGATCTTCAAACGTCTCGCCTATTTGAGGTTGTTTCTGCATGTATTGCATCGCTTTCAAGACGTCTTGTCGGCTAATAATGCCGAGTAAGTATCTATGCTGGTCCACGACGGGGAGTATCTCAATCCCTTCCCATACCATCATATGAGCAGCAGATGCGACGGATGTTTTTACCGATACTGTTTTGGGATATTTGGTCATGACTTTATCTATGGTCAGGTTACGAGAATGACCCAGTATATCTTTGGCGGTGATGACACCGTGTACCTTCCCCTGTTCATCCACTACCGGATAACGACTATGATTGGTTTTTTCGCTATTCTGGTACCAGTCTTCTATCGTTTGGGTCGTTTGCAAAAAGACGGTGTGCGCCTTAGGAATCAGTATATCTTCGACCATCACAATGTCTTTTTTAATTAGACGGTCATAGATAGCCCTGTTGATCATTGCGGCCACAGTAAAGGTGTCATACGAACAGGAAATAACGGGGCGCTCAAGTTGATCTGCAAGTGCTTTAACTTCTTCTGTCGTGTCAAAGCCCCCTGTAATAAGGACGGCCGCACCGTGTTCCAAAGAAGAGCGATGGGCTTCTTCACGATTCCCAACTATTAATAGACTGTCACGATCAATGTACTTGACCATTTCCTCAAGCTTCATGGCTCCTATCACAAATTTATGCAACGTTTTGTGCAGCCCAGCTCTCCCACCGATGACCGTACCATCAACCACATTGACAACCTCAGCAAAGGTGAGTTTTTCTATGTTCTCTTTTTCTTTTTTCTCAATTCTAATGGTCCCTACTCGCCCGATGGTACTGACAATGCCTTGGGCTTCCGCTTCCTTAATCGCCCGATAAGCTGTTCCTTCACTCACTTTAAGTTCTTTTGCGATTTGTCGGACAGATATTTTATGCCCAATATCTAAACCCTCGATATAATTTAATATTTGTTCATGTTTTGTCGGCATCATACACCATACTTTCCTCAGGTTCCGTATTCATTCCATATAAGTTTATTATACAGAGAATAGAGGAAAGAAGGCAACGAAAGTGTTTTACCTAGAGTGCACGCGGCGATGACGATAACGTCTTAGACGACGAATCGCTTCTTTCTGTTCTTTCGTTAATCTTGGACGCTCAACGACCTCTCCTCTCCCTAATCTCATGATGGCTGACAAGTTAGCACCAATGACGAGCAAACAGAACAGTATCCACAGAAAACTAAAGCCAAATTCAATTGAGCTGCCATAAACAGGTAATCTTGGTGTAGCAAACCCTAGCATCAACAGTGCTCCTACTAAACACGTCCAATATCTCATGAGTGGTGGCATATGAATCATCCTCTCCCTCAATATTATGAAAAATAAGTCATCTTTTTGAGCTTTCATTGTGCTTTACATCGCCTATGATAGCCATACTCTTTTAATATTTTTTAGCTAAGTGTGAAAGTGACCAAAAATACTCTATATACCTAGCTTACATTAATAATTTATGCACCAGTTGGACAAACATGCAAAAAAAATAGCGCGGCATCTGCCACGCTGTTTATATTAAGGGGGTTTTCTATTGTCTTAATCTTACCGTATTAATATTACATGAATGTTACAGTCCATTATCAAGTTGATTACAATTGTTAAGGTTAGAGTTCTAACGTGTCTGACACTTCCATGACAATGCCTTCTATGCCTTTTGCTTTTAATGCATCGGCAAAGGCATGCGCATCTTGTTCAATCAGAGGAAATGTATTGTAATGCATTGGAACGACCTTCTGTGCTTTGACCCATTCTGCTGCGGTTAGAGCGTCTTCAGGACCCATGGTGAAGTTGTCACCAATAGGAAGAAAGGCAAGGTCTATATTGTTTCTTTCTCCTATGAGTTTCATATCACCGAACAGACCTGTGTCACCAGCGTGGTAAATCGTCTTGCCTTCAAGCGTTAAGAGAATTCCCCCTGGCATTCCGGTGTATGTGATGGTTTGGTTTTCTTCATCCGTATATGCGGAGCCATGGAATGCTTGTGTGAATTTCACTTGACCAAAATCGAAGCTTGCACTTCCCCCTATGTGCATCGGATGCACGTTACAGCCTTTCCATCCTAAGAAAGTCGCTAATTCAAACGGTGCGATCACTGTAGCGTTATTTTGTTTGGCGATTTGTACTGTATCACCTACGTGATCATTGTGCCCGTGTGTGAGTAAGATGTAAGAAACCTTGATATCTTCCGGATTTGCTTTTGCTACAGGGTTCCCATTTAAAAATGGATCAATAATGAGAGATGTTTGATCGGTTTCTACTTGAACACAACTTTGTCCATGAAATGTGATTTTCATTGATAAGACCTCCCTTGAATGCTAATTCTATCATTATTGTATAATAAGTGAGTCTATACTTCTATGGTGTCAAGTTCACTACCAACATCCTTAATTAAAGCATACATTTAAAAAATTTAATGAATTTTAATTATTCAGTACATAAATGATCGGCTAGCCCCGAAAAATTAGATAAGAGCCAAGCATGATATCTGTACAGCAGATACCAACGCTTCACTTGAAGGGGGATCCTCCCCCCTTCTCCCCCTTTATTTACCCTACTAGGATATTGACGGAGGTATATCCGTCAAATAAGTAATAACCCTACCTTACCAATGATGGACGGATGATGAAATCTCATTATCCATTGCAACGTTTTGATAAACAAAACAAAAAAACTGTTGGGACGACATAGTAAGTCGCAACAGTTTTTTTATATCCATTTATATGATAAATGGGCGCTTAATCATAACCCTCATTACGTTACAAACGTTTTTCTAGCGCGGCTTTTTCTTCTTCAAAGCCCGGTTTGCCCAGAAGAGCAAACATGTTTTTCTTGTAGGCTTCAACACCTGGTTGATTAAACGGGTTCACGCCTAAGAGATATCCGCTTATGCCACACGCCTTTTCAAAAAAGTAAACGAGGTGTCCGAATGTTTTGGCCGAGAAATCATCGATGGTCACCACAAGATTGGGGACACCGCCATCTGTGTGCGCAAGCAGGGTGCCTTCAAATGCTTTTTGATTTACCACATTCATCGTTTGGCCTGCGAGATAATTAAGCCCATCCAGATTTTGATCATCTTCCTCTATCACGATATCCTCTGGTGCTTCTTTAACCTGGAGCACTGTTTCAAATAGATGACGTCTACCCTCTTGGATATACTGCCCCATAGAATGTAAGTCCGTTGTAAAATCGACAGAAGCCGGATAAATACCTTTTTGATCCTTACCTTCACTTTCGCCAAAGAGCTGTTTCCACCATTCTGATACAAAATGCAAGGATGGTTCATAGTTAACGAGTAATTCAATGGTTTTCCCTTTGTTATATAAAACATGGCGGACGGCAGCATACTGATAACATTCGTTCTGTGATAAATCTGGGTTCGCGTACTTTTGCTGCGCCTCGCGTGCCCCTTCCATCATGCTAGATATATTGATGCCTGCTGTAGCAATGGGTAAAAGCCCAACGGCAGTAAGCACAGAGTAGCGTCCCCCTACATCATCAGGTACAACAAACGTTTCATAACCCTTTTCCGTAGCTAATTGCTTTAGGGCCCCTTTCTCTGCATCTGTGGTGGCGTAGATGCGAGATTTGGCCTCCTCTTCACCGTATTTCTTTTCTAACAAGTCACGGAAAATGCGGAAAGCTATGGCCGGCTCAGTCGTTGTGCCCGATTTACTAATGACATTAACAGAGAAGTCTTTTCCTTCCAACACTTGAATCAGGTGTTTCACGTATGTAGCACTGATATTCTGACCAACAAAGTAAATCTCAGGTGTTTGACGCTTAGCATTTGGAAGTTGATTATGGAACGTATGTGTCAACATCTCTATCGCTGCCTTAGCACCAAGATATGAACCCCCAATACCGATAACCACAAGCGCATCTGAATTGTTTTGAATTCTTGTTGCGGCTTGTTGAATTCGTTCAAACTCCTCTTTGTCATAAGCTTCAGGAAGGTCCACCCATCCCAGATAGTCGCTCCCCGCTCCAGTTTGTTCATGGAGCATATGGTGAGCCGTTTCGAGCATGTGTTTTTGTTGTGAAAGCTCTTCTTCTTTAAAGAAAGGTAATGCTTTTGAGTAATCAAATGATACAGCCATGATTTTCCCTCTTTCCTTCATTAGATATTTAGTCCCCGCCCACAGGTTGGTTTCCAACTATATATAATCCTTGTCCATATAGAGTGATCTATTCATCATTCCTCCATGGCTGTTCTATTCACTCTAGCCAGCACATTTGGAAGAATGATGATGACATTTTATGAACAGGATGCACCAATCGAGGTTGGTGTCTTTTCTAGTGTCGTTCGTTAGTTATCTAAAGTATCTTCAAAATGATTTATATCTTTATTGCTTCCAATTATCACTAATATATCGCCTTTATAAACAACATCTTCCGCTCGTGGGGACACATTAATATCATTAGCATAGGTTTTGATGGCCATAACGTTACAGCCATAACGTGCACGAATGTCTAATGAACCTAGAGTTTTCTGATGCATTTTATCTGTAACGGCTATTTCAACCAAGCTGTATTCTGGAGAAAGTTCAATGTAATCGATGACGTTTTCAGACACGATATGGTGTGCAGCTCTGACCCCCATGTCACGTTCAGGATGGATAATGCGATCCGCACCGATTTTCTCCAAAACTTTGCTGTGATAATCATTTGTTGCTTTAACTGAAACTTTCCTTACACCCATATCTTTAAGGATAAGTGTCGTTAGGATACTGGCTTGGATGTCATCTCCAATCGCGATAATGGCATGGTCAAAGTTACGAATACCTAGCTGTTTCATCGCTTGTTCATCTATAGAGTTAGCTTGAACAGCCTGTGTTGCGACAGAAGAAAACTCTTGTATTTTACTTTCATCCTTGTCAATGGCCAAGACTTCGTGTCCCAAGTTGACAAGTGTTTTCGTAATGCTTCCACCAAATCTTCCGAGTCCAATGACAACGAATTGTTTTTTCATTGTAATTTCTCCTTTGAACGATAAAACAGAGAAGTAGCGATACTACTTCTCTTATGTTTTGCAATTGCATGCAACGATTATACTCTTGCAACGTTGAATTTGCAACAGGACAATGCACCTTTATTTTATTGTTGTATGAGTAAAAGTATCATCATGTTCAAATGGTTTTTTCAAAAGACTTTTATGTGCGCTCATATTTCTTCCTATCTTGGCGCAACCTACACGTATAAACCATCATTTAACAAGTATGAGTGAGATAAACAAAAGCATGAAAGGTGGTGTAATACGTGCAGCATCTTTTAGAATATGTCCCACCAATGTCTGTATGGTTGAGTGGCCTGGCATTTTTGGTGTCACTTCTTCTCTTCCAAAGGTTATTTAAACTGATTGCCAAGCGATGTGAATTACCTTGGATGGACCAAAAAAACCTTAAGCAGAAAGAGCAAATGTTAATGAAATTGAAAGATGAACGGATGAAATAAATCGAGCTAAAGCATAGAAGGAGTTGCACTTCATGGTCCGACACGACTATCAGCTCAGTCCACTCGAAATGGCGATATCATTAATGGCCATGATTATCGGTGTTGGTGTGCTAACAGTGCCGCGCTCACTTGCCGTTGAACTAAACACCCCTGACGGATGGATCTCTCTTGTTCTAGCAGGCTTGTTTGTGATGGGCATCGTGACATTATATGTCCTGTTACAAAAACAATTTCCCTCCAAAACAATCCTTGAGTTTTTAGCTGAAGGAACTGTCGGTAGGTATGCAAGTTATGTACTCGGTTTCATGTTTATTCTGTACTTCATCAGTCTCAGTGGCTATGAGGCTAGAATATTGGCTTTTGTCGTTAAGATGTATCTATTGGACCAAACACCGTCTGAAGTATTAGTCTTATTAATTCTCATTTGCACCATGTACGCCGTTAGTAAAGGATTTCAGGCCATCGTTCACTTAAACTTTTTATTTTTACCCATCATTGTTTTGGTGCTAGTGTCTCTCATCTCCTTTAATATAACTGAGATTGAAATAGATAACCTTCGTCCCGTTACCCCTGAAGGTGCATTTGTACCGATTATGGGTTTAAAGGAAACAGTGTTCACCTTTATAGGTATAGAGATCATACTGTTTTTCATGTCTAGAATGAAAAAAGAGGACCTCAAGGCTAAGAGACTCAATATAGGGATTGGCATCACGACACTGCTGTACATTACTATCACTATTCTCGCCTATTCATTGTTTACCGTCGATGCGGTTAAGTTAATTACGTTCCCAACCGTTGAGTTGGCTAAAGTGATAGAAATACCAGGTGCCTTTTTTGAACGTTTGGAATCCGTCATGATCACAGTATGGATTATGGGCATTTTTAATACGTTGTCCATTACGCACTATCTATCAGTCGAAATTACAAAGAAACACTTTCTTCGCCGAATGCCTTTGTCCACATTGGCCATTTTGACATCTGTGATTATTTTTTTGGTAACGTTTATTCCACCTAATATTGTTAAAGCTTTTAAATTTGGAGATTGGATTGGTTACACTGGCCTCACTTTATATCTATTGTGTCTTTTATTTGGTTTCCTCACCATACTGATGAGAGCCAAACAGAAAAAGAAGAAAGACGATCAACGCCCTATACAAGGAGGCGTTTAGATGCAACTAAGCTTTCGCTTTATAGTAATGCTACTTCTACTTCTCACTTTAAGCGGCTGTTGGGACCGTACCGAAATTGAAGATGTAGGGTTTATTATGGGTATTGGTTTAGATCCGGTACAAGACGATGAACAGTCAAAACAACAAACGAATAATCAAAAACCTAGGACCTATAAATTCCGTTCAACTTACCAAATGGCTGTCCCAAGTAAAATTGGATCACAAGGCGCGGGGCAGAAAGGGCAACCTTTTTTTACCATTACGGAAGATGGATCAACCAACTTTAAACAGGTCCGTAATATTGCTGCCCGCACGAGTCGCAAACCAAATTTTGAACACCTCAAGGTTTTGTTGGTCAATCAAGAATTAGCACGAGATGGCATTCTAAAACCCATGTTTGATTTTTACTTGCGTGACCATGAGATGCGTAGACATACACAAATCTATATATCCAGTGCACCAACCATTGATATCTTGAAAATAAAATTGCCGTTGGCAGAAATTTTAGCCCAGAGTCTCTATGAGATGGGCGAAAATTACTCACTCGTTCTAGAGGAGATTGAGCCAACGGACGTTGGAACAATCTCAGAACAGGTCATTGGGGAAAGGAGTTTTCTTATCTCCAGAATTCTGTTGGAAGGAGAGGAAAGAGTAAAACTCACTGGCGCAGCCATCTTTAATGGTTATTCTGGAAAAATGGTGGGTTGGCTAGGTGGTAAGGATATCATAGGCTACAACTTTATAAGTGGACAAGGGCTAAATGGTGTACTGGAATTAGACTTTAAAGGAAATAAAGTCAACTTTGAAGTACTCAACAACAAAACAGTTATATCTTATGAGAAGAAAAACGATAAGGATACATTTTCAGTTGAAATAAACGTGGAAGGGGCACTTGGAGAAAGCTGGGCTTATGAAGTGCCTGTTAGCGAGGAAAAGATGATTAAAGAATTAGAAAAATCCGTAGTCAAGGAGATTAAGGATCACGTTACAGCGGTTGTGGACAAAATGCAACAGGAGTTCCATTCCGATATCTTTGACCTTCATAACAAAGTAAGAACAAGCGACTATCGTTACTGGCAGAAAGCCAAGAAAGACTGGGACAAAGAGAACGGTGGGTTTGCTAAAAGTGAGATCAATGTAAAGGTCCATGTAACCATCAGACACTATATGTTAAATGAGCGTATGGAAGATTGACATTTAAGAAGGAGTTCCCCAATGTTTAAGAAGCTGTTTACCAAATTAAATGAAGATGGAACGAGACAGTCCGATCAATATAATATACGCCTTTCTTCCAATATAGACACCACTATTAAAACGATAGACAATCTTGTCGGCGAAAGTGATGATGTCAGATTTAAGGATTTCTATATCGCTGGAAAAATCAGAGCCACCGTGATTTATTTTAGCGGTATGGTGGATGAGAAAGGTTTGGAGTATAGTGTGCTGCGTCCTCTCATTATAAGCAAGGATCAAGTGCTCGCCGAAAAGAGGGGACTAGCATTAGCAAAGCATATAACCCAGAAGGTCATGACGGTGTCTGAAACACATTTATACGACAACTTTGATGAAGCTTTTCTCCCTTTTATGTCTGGCGATGTGCTTATGGCTGTTGAAGGTGTTGAACATTTACTGGTCTTAAGTTTAAGTGAGTTTAACGAACGTTCCGTAGAAGAGCCCAAAAGTGAAGTGGTCATTCGTGGTCCCCGGGATGGCTTTACTGAGAACATTAAAACAAATACAGTTCTAATCAGAAGAAGAATAAAAGACCCTAATTTTGTTGTACAAATAGGATCACTCGGTAGAAGAGCAAAAAAGACGTTTGCCATCGGTTTTATAAAAGGCGTAGCAAATCCCGACCTTGTTGAGGAAGTACGTTATCGCCTAGCTTGCATTGATTCCGACGACGTCTCTGAGACTGGGACCTTAGAACAGTTGATACAGGATAATATCTTTACACCTTTTCCTCAACTGCTTCATTCAGAGCGACCAGACCGTGCGGCTGATGCAATTATGGAAGGGCAGGTCGTCATTTTATTAGATGGGACACCCTTTTGTTTACACGCACCTGTGACCTTACACCAATTACTAAAATCTCCTGAGGATTATTATGAACGCTGGGGTATTTCCAGTCTCATTCGGATCCTCCGTTACATCGCCGCTTTTATATCTATGTTTGTGTCGGCCATTTATATTGCACTCACAACGTATCATCAGGGCATGATACCGACAACACTCGCTTTATCAATTGCTGGAACGAGAGAAGGCGTCCCCTTTCCAGCCTTAATTGAAGTATTATTGATGGAAATCACTATAGAATTACTCCGGGAAGCAGGGATTAGACTCCCTCGCCTCATCGGCCAGACGATTGGCATCGTTGGTGGACTCGTGATTGGTGAAGCAGCCATACAGGCAGGTATTGTCAGTCCTATATTGGCTGTTGTTGTAGCCTTAACTGCCGTGTCATCCTTTGTCATTCCTAATTATAGTGTCAGTATCGCCTTTCGTATGCTACGTTTCATTATGATGTTTGCTGCAGCAGCTTTCGGGTTATACGGCATTATCATTGTGTACATTATGATTAATATCCACCTCGTGGGCTTACGCAGTTTCGGAAGTTATTATTTATCCCCTTTTGCGCCATTTTCTCCCACGGATTGGGTCGACGTTATCATTCGTGCACCATTGCCCACTTTACGTATAAGAAAAGCAGAACCGAAGACACTAGATAGTAAGAAACAGAAAACCAAAAAGCAGAAGATGTGATCCCATGAAAAAAGACAATCAGGCATTGGAAACCCTGTTGTGGAGTATCGCCCTGCCAGGGTTTGGACAATTCATAAACGGTAAATATATCAAGGGTATCTTGCTTGTCATTATTGAGATTCTTATTAATGTACAGGCGCGTCTTAATGTTGCTATCGTATTCAGCTTTTATGGCCAGATGAATGAGGCCGTCCAGCAGAGCAATTATCAATGGCTCATGTTTTATCCTTGTATTTATTTGTTTGGTATATGGGATGCTTATCGCGATGCAGGTGGATATACAAAACCGTATGATTTCTTACCTTTCCTCATGTCTGCCTATGTTGGAACCATCGGCGTCATTTATTCCCATACCTTCGAAATATTTGGGGTCATGTTAGGTCCTATCTTTTTACCGATCCTTTCCTTAATTTTAGGGGCGTTTATCGGGTACCTCATACAAAGCCGACTTATAAAGAAAAACCCCAGTGAGCCCGAAACGTCTGGGAACACTGAAGGCTCTTAAATTATTTGATCAAGAACGTGATCACAATTATTTAAAGTACTTTACTTAGAAAAGCCTTTGTTCTTTCGTGTTGGGGATGATTAAATAATGCTTCTGGTGTATTCTCTTCAACAATATATCCGCCATCCATGAAGATGACTCGGTCACCCACTTCACGGGCAAACCCCATCTCATGCGTAACAACCACCATGGTCATCCCTTCTCTTGCCAATTGTTTCATGACGGATAGCACCTCCCCGACCATCTCGGGGTCAAGAGCGGAGGTAGGTTCATCGAATAGCATAATACTGGGCTCCATTGCCAGTGCTCTAGCAATTGCAACCCTTTGCTTTTGACCACCGGACAGAGAATCGGGGTAGACATGCCTTTTGTCACCCAAACCTACCTTGTCTAGCAATTGCTCGGCTTTCTTCTCCGCTTCTTTCTTGCCCCACTTGTGTACCCGTCTGGGTGCTAATGTAATATTGTCCATTACCGTCTTATGCGGGAAAAGATTAAATTGTTGAAACACCATACCCACATCGGTACGCACATCATTGATATTTGTTTTTGGATCGGTTAAGTCAACACCGTTAATGAGGACATTTCCCGCCGTAACAGCTTCTAATAAATTGAGGCATCTTAAAAAGGTGGACTTACCGGAGCCAGACGGTCCGATAACGACGACAACTTCCTGTGGTTTAATCTTCGCATTGATGTCTTTTAAAACGTCTAGATCTCCAAACGACTTTTTCAAGTTTTGTACTTCTATCATCCCGTGTCCAGCCTCCTTTCTAAGTAGCTCACAAGCTTAGATAATGAGATCGTAAAAATTAAATAAAACACTGCTGCCATAAGATATGGTTCTGCCACACTAAATGTATTGGATTGGGCCAGTCTTGAATAATAGGTGATCTCTGGTACAGCAATCACCATCGCCACAGAAGAGTCTTTTAACAAGATAATGGATTCATTCCCTAATGGCGGGATCATTCTCTTAAAGGCTTGTGGTAAGATGATATCTTTCATCGCCTGTACCTTGGTCATACCTAGAGATCGTGCCGCTTCCATTTGGCCCTTATCAATCGACTGTATACCTGCCCTAAATATTTCTGCAATATACGCACCCGCGTTTAATGTTAGAGTCACAGCGGCTGACGTTATGGGGTTAAAGCCCATCTTTTGCATGATACCAAAATGAATAAATAACATCTGTACGAGCATAGGGGTTCCTCTGAAAATGGTGACATACAATTCAAACGGTAAACGAATAAGACGAATAGATGATAGCTTACCAAGGCCTATAAACAATCCTAAGATTGTACCAAATACGATACCGGCCGCTGAAATCCCTAATGTCACACCTGCCGCTTTCAGAAATATCGGAAACCACGTGATGATAATATCGATGTTGAAGCCAGTATATTCGGAAATAAATAGTTTAAAACTCGTCCAAGCGTCCACTGTCCCTCCTCCTCTCGACTCAATTATAATTGCTATGCATCATCATACGACATCCCCTCCCTCGCAACTCGAGCTTCGCCCAAAGGTTGCTGCAGGGCATCAGTAGGCATAGAAAATGCGTAACGTGCCCGTTACGCATTTTTGGTCCAAATTACTCTGCATTCAGTAAGGTATCAACATCCGGCTCATATCCGAACCATTCATTGAAGATTTCTGCGTACGTTCCATTCTCAATGATTGTTTTCAAGGCAGTATTAACTTCATCTCTTAAAGGATTATCTTTTTTAAAGATAATGCCGTAGAATTCAGGATCAAAGTTCTCAGGATCTCCAATTGCAATCAACTCAGAATCGGGATTCTTCTTTACATACTCCTCTGCAACTGTGTTGTCAATAACGGCCACATCTAGCTCTCCAGCTGTAACGGCCATGATAGCTACAGGCGTAGAATCATAATGACTAATAGCCTCATCAATCTCTGTTGTACTGTATCCTAACTCTTCTAATACGTTTTCTGTAGCAAATTGCCCCGTTGTGCCACTCTGAACCCCAATCTTTTTACCTTCAAGATCTAAGGCGGTTTCAATCTCTGTTCCTTCAGTAAATAACATCATCTGAGCAGATTCAAAATAGGGTGTAGTAAAATCATATGATTCCTGTCTAGATGGATCAATTGTAATGGCGGAAATACCCAGATCAATATCGTCATTCTCTAATGACATAAACAATGGATCCCATCCCGTGTTCGTAATCTCATAATCGTATCCCGCCTCTTCAAGTACAGCGCCAATCAAATCAACATCAAAACCCACAATTTCATTTGTGGCTGGATCTAAACTTTCGAATGGTGGATAGGCCGCATCGGTTCCAATCACTAATGTAGGTTTATCTTCCTCTGTATTTCCCCCTTCGTTGCCTGAAGACTCAGGGTCACCTGACGTTGTTTCTCCTCCCCCACACGCGACCACCAACGTAGTAACGAGCATTAAAACAAATAATAAGATACTTTTCTTAAATTGACCGATTAATAAATGACCGAACAATGAATGTCCCCCCTCAAAATATATAGTGCTCATATTTATGTTTATATGTGTTTTTTTATGCAGCACTTATGTATACATTATACTACTTTTTACCCAAATGTAAATGTAAAATAGTTCTATTTACTCACTGTGTTAAAGCTTTCATTTGTACTATATGACCATATGGCCACTTTATTTTCATACATCGCTTTTTATATTTTAATGGAGATGGTGACCCAAAATATACAAAAAAAACAGGATACTCAGGTGTCCTCCCCGAATGTATCCTGTCTATCTTATTTCTTATTTCACCATATGCCCCATACGTTCTGCAAAGTTGGTGACAATGGGCGCCACTTCTTTCATTTTATCCAGTGTCAGGCGGCTTGCTGGACCAGACACCGCTAGTGCTGCAACTAGGTTACCTGATCCGTTCTTAATAGGGGCAGCGATAGCAGATGTTCCTGCTTCACGTTCCTCTACACTGGTGGCGTAACCAAGCTGTTGTATATTCAGCAACTGTAACATATATCTTTCTTTATCTATCGAGCGGGGCCATTCTTCGTCATTGAGGATCATTTGTTGTGTGTCTGGGTCTGCGTAGGCTACTAAGATTTTACTCGATGCCCCTACGGATAAAGGGAGACGTACGCCAATGGGAGCGACGCGACGAATCGGTTGCATACTTTCAACAGCTTGTATTCTGACCCTTTCTTTACCATCGCGGACATATAAGCTGACCGTTTCCTCTAACAAATCTCGCAGTCGCTCCATTTCAGGTAGTAACAATTCACCCGGATCATCCACTCGGTGTAAATGGGCTGAGAGCTCCCATAGTCTGAAACCTAAACGGTAGCGATCGTTTTCACCGTTTCTGATGAGAAAACCTTTCCGTTCTAGTGACGCTAGTAATCGATAGACGGTACTTTTGTTTAGACTGACACGCTTAGAGATCTCCGTTAAAGTTAACTCCTGCTGATCAACGAAGCACAGCAATATGTCGAGGGCACGTTCAACGGATCTCACAGTCGTCTTTTCATTTTTATTCTCCGGCATCGTTATCCTCCTTTCCTGGTTATTAAGATGTATGTCATTCAAATTGATTTCGGTTGAGCTGTTTTTCTTTTACCTGATGGAACCGTGTGTTTCATTTAATAAAACATGATTTATACTCATACTATTATACACAAGTGGGGTCTGTAAATATTAAGTTGACACTGTATGATTAGGACGAGGACTACGGGCCTGCTTTTTCACACATTTTTTAAAAAGTCATGTACGAAAGTCGAAAAATACGTTATAATAATTACAACAGGAGAAACGTAGTTCCGTTTAGTGAAACTACTGTCTCTCAAAATTTATGCTTAGTATTTTTGGGAGGGTGACGTATGGCTACAAACGACCAATACAAAGTGAAATCTTCATTTCAAGTGAACGGTAAGGATTATGCTTACTACTCCTTACCTAAGGTTGAAGAGCAAGGACTAGGCCCAATTTCTAAACTGCCGTTTTCTATTAGAGTCCTATTAGAGGCCGCCGTTCGCCAATATGACGGCACTGCTATTACAAAAGAGCACGTTCAACAGATCGCTTCTTGGGCAGATGACCAAGAGAAAAACAAAGAAATTCCTTTTAAACCTGCACGTATTGTATTACAAGACTTCACAGGGGTCCCTGCCGTAGTAGACTTAGCCGCAATGCGTTCAACAATGGCTAAAGTTGGTGGAGATCCAGATGAAATTAATCCTTTAGTACCTGTTGATCTCGTCATTGACCACTCTGTGATGGTTGATGCTTTCGGTACAAAAGACGCATTAGCCTATAATATGAATAGAGAATTTGAGCGTAACGAAGAACGTTATCGTTTTCTACGCTGGGCGCAAACGGCGTTCAACAACTTCCGTGCTGTTCCGCCGGCTACAGGTATTGTACACCAAGTTAACCTCGAGTACTTAGCCACGGTAGCTGCGACGAAAGAATCAAACGGCGAAGAAGTTGTTTACCCTGATTCATTAGTGGGAACGGATTCTCATACTACAATGATTAACGGACTCGGTGTTGTCGGCTGGGGGGTTGGTGGTATCGAAGCAGAAGCAGGCATGCTCGGCCAACCGCTATATTTTGTCACACCAGAAGTTGTTGGGGTTAAGCTAAAAGGGAAGTTAGCTGAAGGTGCAACGGCAACAGACCTTGCCCTAACGGTAACCGAGATACTACGTAAAAAAGGTGTCGTCGGGAAGTTTGTAGAATTTTTTGGCGATGGACTGTCTAATATCAGCTTAGCAGACCGTGCGACAGTGGCGAACATGGCACCAGAGTATGGCGCGACCATGGGCTTCTTCCCTGTTGACCACGAAACAATATCCTACCTTCGTATGACAGGCCGGGAAGAAGAACAAATTAAATTAGTAGAAGAATACTATAAAGCACAAGGTATGTTCCGTACAGACGACACACCAGATCCTGTATTCTCAGATACAATTGAATTAGATCTGGGTTCTATCGTTCCGAACCTAGCTGGTCCGAAGCGTCCCCAAGACCGTGTCGAGTTGACTCAAATGAAAGAGTCCTTTAACGAAGTGCTCCGTACACCGATCGACCAAGGCGGGTTTGAGCTTTCAGAAGAGGACATTAATAAGAAAGCGACTGTAGAGTACGACGATGGGACAAAAGAAGAGCTAGATACGGGCGCTGTTGTCATTGCAGCTATCACGAGCTGTACCAACACCTCAAACCCAAGCGTTATGCTAGGGGCAGGGCTATTAGCGAAAAAGGCACAAGAAAAAGGCCTGACTAAGCCACGTTATGTGAAATCAAGCTTAACGCCAGGATCTAAGGTTGTTACTCAGTACTTGTACGATGCTGGTGTGATGGACGCTCTAGAGGCTCTCGGTTTCCACGTCGCTGGATATGGCTGTGCGACGTGTATCGGTAACTCAGGTCCACTGCCAGATGAGGTCTCCAAAGCCATCGCTGACCAGGATATGACCGTTGCGTCTGTGTTAAGTGGTAACCGTAACTTTGAAGGACGCGTACATGCTCAAGTTAAAGCAAACTACCTTGCTTCTCCACCACTCGTCGTCGCTTACGCATTGGCAGGAACGGTAAATATCGATTTAGCTCATGATCCATTAGGTCATGATAAAGAGGGGCAACCTATCTATCTTAAAGACCTGTGGCCGACACCAGAAGAAATTAAGGAAGCGATGAGTCTTGTTAATTCTGACTTGTTCAAGAAAGAATACGACAACATTTTCAACTCCAATCAACGTTGGAATGAAATTGATGCACCACAAGGGGAGTTATATGAGTGGGAGGATGAGTCAACGTATATTCAAGAACCACCATTCTTCACTGACTTGTCCCCAACATTAGAAGAAATCAAAGAAATCCGTGGGGCAAAAACATTGGCACTCCTAGGGGATTCCGTCACAACAGACCATATCTCCCCTGCTGGTAATATCGCACAAGATAGCCCCGCTGGCCATTATCTATCTTCTAACGGGGTCGAACGTAAGGACTTCAACTCTTACGGCTCTAGAAGAGGGAATCATGAAGTGATGATGCGTGGAACATTCGCTAACATTCGTATCCGTAACCTCTTAGCGCCTGGTACGGAGGGTGGTTACACCACTTACCTTCCAACGAATGATGTTATGCCGATCTACGATGCTGCGATGAAATATCAGGAAGATCAAACACCACTTGTGGTGCTCGCCGGTAAAGAGTACGGTACAGGAAGCTCACGAGACTGGGCCGCAAAAGGAACAAACCTGTTAGGGGTCAAAGCGGTCATCGCTGAGAGCTTTGAGCGTATTCACCGTACAAACCTTGTTTGTATGGGTGTCCTACCTCTTCAATTCGAAGAAGGGAAAGGATGGAAAGCACTCGGCCTCACAGGTAAAGAGTCATTTGATATCCTCGGACTAGATGAAAATATTCAGCCAGGGCAGTCATTGACGGTACGTGCGACTCGTGAAGATAATACAACAGTTGACTTCAGTGTCAAAGTCCGTTTGGACAGTGTTGTCGATATTGATTACTATCGCAATGGCGGTATTCTTCAAAAGGTCTTACGTCAACTCGCCAACCAACGCGTTTAAAGCATGTAAAGTTAATGCTAATCTTCACTTTAAAGCTATACCCTCCCCGGGGGTATAGCTTTTTCTCTACAGACAAATTCCAACCCAGGTCCTCCTACTTTTCCCTCGATGCTGAGGTACAGCTTAGAAACAGGTCATATCACCATTTCCAATGATTTATTTTTTATTTTTAAGAAGAAAGGATGAAAAATCATATACATGCAGTGTACAATAGAAATAAATATCAAATCCTATCTATGTGTAGATTCACCTTAGTTATCACGCCTCAAACTACAAAGCTTTCAAGCCTATGTACATATAAGGAGGACATTATGATGTCACAACGCAACCATGTCGAAGATGATATCACCATTGCTCAACAAGCTTCAATGAAGCGCATTGCCGAGATTGCAGAAAGTATTGGACTGTCGGAGGATGATTATGAACCCTATGGCCACTACAAAGCAAAATTAGGTATGAATCTGTCAAAAAAACTAGCGTCACGCCCTGATGGGAAATTGATCTTAGTGACTGCCATTAACCCTACACCTGCGGGTGAAGGAAAGTCCACTGTCACTGTGGGGCTAGGTCAAGCGCTCAACCGTCTTGGTCATCAAGCGATAGTCGCTTTACGAGAACCTTCATTAGGACCGACCATGGGCATTAAAGGTGGGGCCACAGGCGGGGGATACTCACAAGTTCTTCCTATGGAGGATATTAATCTCCACTTCACAGGAGATCTGCATGCTATTACAGCAGCCAATAACGCTTTATCTGCTATCATAGATAACCACATTCATCAAGGTAATGAATTGGGTATTGACCCTCGGCGCGTGATTTGGAAACGTGTCGTCGACCTTAATGACCGAGCTTTAAGGCAAGTCATTGTGGGGCTAGGTGGGCCCATAAAAGGTGTCCCACGTGAAGATGGTTTTGAAATTACTGTGGCCTCCGAGGTGATGGCTGTACTTTGCCTCAGCCATGATATACTAGACCTGAAAGAACGTCTAGCTAATATCGTCATCGGTTATACGTACGCAAAAGAACCGGTTACTGTCGGACAGCTCAATGCCCAAGGCGCTATGGCCCTTTTACTTAGGGAAGCGATTAAGCCCAACCTCGTTCAGACACTGGAAAACACGCCCGCTCTCATTCATGGAGGGCCATTTGCCAATATTGCTCACGGATGTAACAGCTTGATAGCCACAAAAATGGGGTTAAAGCTAGCCGATTATACGGTGACGGAAGCTGGATTTGGTGCAGACCTCGGCGCGGAAAAGTTTATGAATATCAAATCCCGTATAGGGCGTTTAAGTCCCAACGCAGTGGTGATCGTGGCTACCATTCGTGCCCTTAAAATGCACGGTGGGGTCCCAAAAGATCAATTAAAAGAAGAAAACGTCTCGGCTTTGCAAAAAGGATTGCGAAACCTAGAGAAACATGCAGAAACGATACAGGCATTCGGTGTTCCTTTTGTCGTCGCTATTAACCGTTTCGTCACGGACACGGATGAAGAAATTAGCAATCTACAACAGTGGTGTGGGCAAAAAGGTTACCCGGTCGCTTTAACCGACGTTTGGGCTCATGGTGGTGCTGGTGGCGAAGAACTGGTCAATACTTTAATCCCTCTCATAGAAGACCAACCTAACCCTGAACCTAAATTTACTTACGACACATTACAATCCATTGAGGAAAAAGTATTCCAAATTGCCACTAAGGTGTACGGAGCACAGGACGTAGAATTTAGTCCAAAAGCGAAGAAACAAATACAGGCGTTCAACGAACATGGGTGGCATAACCTTCCGATTTGTATGGCTAAGACACAATACTCACTCAGCGATGTGCCAAGTCAACTCGGTCGACCTCAAGACTTTACGGTCACTATACGGGAATTTAAACCGTCAGTGGGTGCCGGCTTTATCGTCGCTCTTACGGGTGATGTCATGACCATGCCTGGCTTGCCAAGGGTACCTTCCGCTATGCACATGGATATAGACCAAGATGGTGAAGCGAAGGGTTTATTTTAAGGCGATATCATAATCCAAGTACCCACTTCCATTCAATTCTTTCTCCTCGGAGTTTAATATTCTAGAGTGTTTTAGAACGAATGCATGGAGAGCTCATACTAACAAGCTCTCCTTTTTAACTTGAAGTAAATGACTTCTGTATAACACTAAACCTCACATGCTATCTCCAAGAAATACATTTAACTAACTCCATTGGTTTTATCATTTCAATTCATTATTGTATGACGCCTGTGCGCGCGAGATCACAATCAACTTTCACGTTGATCTCAGCCTTTTTGAATTTTTCATGCCAATTTTCCCTATTAATGTCACCATTTCTAACTGTACTACGATAAACTTCACCAAACCCAATAACGTCTGCTTCATGTTTCTGTAGTGTTTGTATCACCTTTTTCATTTCATTTGTCACCGCTGCTGCGATGAGATCTTCTACTTTACTAAATACCTTTGGATCTGATAACTCAATGGGCATGGTGATTTCCTGCAAGCGTGCTTTGAGATAGATTTCTACATCAAAAGCTGGTTTTTCTGGATCCACCAACGTGATTCGTCTATTACTGTGGATGTTCTCGATAATAAAATTAACCAAATCATCATTAAGATTGTTCTTGTCTATCCCATGGTCTTCTAATTGCGCTGCCTTTACGCCTAATTCAATACTCCCTGCTTTGAACTGATCCACTACTAATTTTACAAAAAAACTTTCCCGTGGTTTAATCGTCCCCTTCATTTTATCATCACAGAATAGGGCTAACTCCGTTATCTTGACCTCGTCGCCTTGACGTTGGACAATAGGTAACATAGGGTCCTTCCCAATAGCAAAGTAATCATGGACAAATTCGTGTAACGTGGGAGAAATTATTTGTTCGTTTCTAATATTTTGATCCACAAGTTGGTACAGATAGGACCCTATGTTAGGAATTTGTTTATATTGATGGGACAAAATTTCTTCGGCGGTCCCGTCACCGACCATCAGATAGACCATCGAACCGATTGTGGCATCCCTCGCTAGTGTATCAATTTCTTCAAATAGGCCCTCTTCTGCAACTTCCCTACCAAAGACACTCACCCGTAACTGGCCTGAACCAAGTTTATTTGATGACTTTAAATTTTGTACATTACGATTACCTTTGCTTGTGAAAGCTGTACTTTTTAGAATAATCATGGCTTCCTCTGCTTCAGGTTCAAATTGGTGCACCACCGAAGTCGTTTTCATTCTCCCATTTTCATGCTCATCATAACCGACAGCGATAATAATCCCCATTTCTTCAAGGATCGTCGTCTCTACACATCCCACAAGTAGTACGATCGTTAAGAAAACAAGGCAGGACTTACTTATCCAGGATGGTATAATCTTTTGACGTAGGCACATTTGATTAAGACTCCTTTTTAGATTTTTGAGCAAAATACTTCTTCTTAATAATCACCATCATAAACAGAATGACAGGATAAATGACGGTCAAGGCTAGCCCAAACTTACCTGTAAGATCCGTCATCTCGTTAATTTCCACCCTTGTACCCAAGAATAAGTTGCCAACTAATATAATGGGTAGCAGGATATAAAGGGTATTTTTTTGTTTGAAATTAAACATTCTTTTAAAGCCACGGGTAATGGCCCATACAATGAGTAAAAGGTTCGGGAGGATGATCAACATCCATATGGACACAGCTAGATACTCAAAACGCTCAATAAAAGGAAGCTGTATGATTTTAAACATCGTAATCGTACCAAATATGACACTCATCATTTGACCCTGACTGAAATACACAAGACTTACAATCATAACGCCAACATAGACAATGGCTGTCAGTAAGAGGCCTAAGTGGGCATACTTTTGGACCTTGTCCTTTTCCTTTACAAATGGGTAAATAAAATAAATAATTTCAAAACCCACAATGGTAAAGGACATTTTGTAGGCCCCGCGAATCAATGATTTTAGATCACTCTCAAGTATTGGTAAGATTTGATTCCATTCTGCGAACTGTAACGGGTAGTAGCTAAACAAAAGCATCCAAAACGTCAAGATAAATGAGAGAAAACAAACCCCAACAACAGCTCTGATGCCTCCCCTTACGCCGTAAAGGACAAGAAATAATATAAAAAAGGCAATGAGATAATTGGGGATATCCGGAAAAACCCATGTTTGAACGATTTCCGTGTATGTGCGGAGAATAATACTGATGGCGGTCATTAGGTAGAAAATGTAAATGCAGCTCATGATACGCCCTAAATGTTTTCCATATACATCGTGATGGACGCCGTATAGATCGGTGGATTCATAAATTTCTAATGTTTTAATGATTAAATAAGTGATGATATGAACCACGACAACGGAAATAATGACGGATACCCAAGCGTCGTGTTTTGCCTCTTCAAATATAATGCGTTGAAAACCTGCCATACCCACGCCCACCTGATTTGTGTGTACAGCAAAAAAAACCAAGAAGGCGTTAAATAGTAGGTATTCTTTTGGGCGTTCGACCACTCGCATAATATCACCTATTCATCTATATCTTTCTCTTTGGCTAACGACTGGGCATGTGTTCTCTTATCGCTATGATTACGTGTAAACACAGGACGTTTGTTGAAAAATTGCCATGGTAAACGTACGATACTATCCTTGAGGTCGGATATACGCAGAGGATAAACGGGTGCCAAGTAAGGTCTCCCTAAGCTCGTCTGACGTATCAGATGGAGAAGTAAAAAGGTGACCCCAAACATCATACCGATAAATCCCCATAGTCCAGCCATAATAATCATTGGAAATCGAATGACACGAATGGCTGTCCCCATCAAATAACTAGGAGCCGTAAAGGAAGCTAAAGCCCCCAATGCGACAATCATGATGAGAATGTTACTTGTAAAACCAGCCTGTACGGCTGCTTGCCCTATCACAATACCGCCGACGATCCCCATCGTTTGACCGACTTTAGCGGGTAGACGAGCCCCAGCTTCTCGTAATAGCTCAATAATAAATTCTAATAAAAGCGCTTCGAATAAAGGAGGAAATGGTACTCTAGACCTCGATTCGGCTAACGGCACTAACATGGCTTGTGGAATAACTTCATAATGATAGGTCACAGAGGCCACATACATCGGTGTGAACAAAACAGATAAGGCCATGGCGATCAAACGGACCATACGGATAAAGGTAGCCATGTTCCAACGAATATAACTATCCTCGTTTGTGGAAAAGAAATCTATAAACGTGTTCGGACATGTTACGACAAACGGACTGCCATCAACCAAGATAGCGACTTTACCTTCAAGTAAGGATGACCCAACAGTATCAGGACGTTCAGTCACACTAATTTGAGGAAATATCGTGGTTGAGTTATCCTCAATCAACTGTACAAGGATATTGGAGTCTATAATGCCATCAAAATCCAAATCCTTAATTCTTTGCCGAACGGTATGGACATTCTCAGGATCAGCAAGACCATGCACATACATGACTGTCACTTCTGTTTTTGAGACCTCACCCGCTTTTATGGATTCTGTCACTAAATCGGGATTACGTATGTAGTTACGTATCAATGAAATATTGGTGCTAAGATTTTCAGCAAAAGCGACTTGGGGTCCTAGGATGTGTGTCTCCACTTCTGGAGATGTGATATTCCTTGCAGGTACACTAGCAGCATCAAACATAAAACCTTCCTGCACCTTCTCTATGTAGATATAAACCCAGCCTCGCAGTATTTTATCTGCTACTTGTTCCTTTGTGCTCGTAAAATTTGAGTCTTCTAGAGGGAATTTTTCAATTAAATCTTCAAGATGATACCCAGCATCAAGCTTAATCAAACGTTTCAGTACATCTCTATCTATAATATTTTTGTCCACTAAATTCTCAAAAAAGATAACCAGAGCTTTAGAATTTTGAATACTCACTTCGCGTATGACGAGATCGTTACTATGATGGAAAAAAGATTTAAACGATTGCATGGCATGTTTAACACTTTTAAAGGTGAGTCTATCCTGTGGGTTACTTTTTTTGGATGTGGAAGTATTATTTTGTTCTTGGTACGGGTCAGTCTCTTGTTGTTTGTTGTTTTTCTTTAAAGTCTTATTAAATTTGAAGAACATGACAATCTCCCCTAGCAGGTGTTTTTTTTATTTTGTCCAAGTTCTGGTTATCTATGAGCTCTGATTAAACGCAACGTCAATCACAAAAAAGCCCAGGCCAAATGACTGCGACCTGAGCTCTCTTTGTTTTATTGTTTAACTAGTATTTTTTCATCACTTGATCCTTACCATCTGGGTCTACCGAAACGTTCCATTCCATGTTTTTAGCTAAATTATAGTCTCCTATAAGCGCCTGCCCGCCAATAGCCTTTTCATCAGCTTTTAAACCCTTGTGGATAGAGGGACCGAAGTTAATGGAACTATTTCCTGCTACCTCGTTCACTTTAAAAATACCGATCTTACCTAAAGCCATGACCTCACTCCTCTTTCCTGCCGTTGCACCCATGTCCTTTTTATTCTTACCATATTCTTAGTCTGAAGCCGTTATTCCATATGTTCAAAATGGCGGCCAAAGCAATATGACATGTATTCATACTATGCAACGCCTAGAATGGGTGTGTCGGGTGGGCCTCCAGTATAACAGTATTGATATGGGATATCACAAGCGAATGTGAACCTGGCCTTGGAGGAGGCAACCATTGGACCTGTATACCCTTACGGGGTATGTGTTTTTTGAAAAGAAGCGTGTCACCTTAAAAGGTCACACGATCCTTTATCACATATTGATTTGCAGTTCTATGCACTGACCACGTCAAAACCTTGTTCATCGATGGTTTCCTTAATTTTATCTAGATTGACAACTTTGCTATCATACTCTACATCGACTAGACCCTGATCTAGATTCACCTTAACGGATGAGACACCTTGAATTTCTCCTACACTACCTTCAACTGAAGATACACAGTGTCCACATGACATTCCCTCGACTTTCAATGTTTCTTTGACCATGACAAGTCCTCCTTAAACTTATAATATCACTTTGAAACAATGCTATGTCTTACCATAGAACGGACCCTTTCTTCTCCTTTTATGTTAGTATACCCCTCCTACGTATGTAAAGTCACGCCTCTTCCTTCCAACCTATTATCTAGTACGTATATTCTAGTACACGCTCGTCATACAATAGTATAACGCTAAAAATTGGAGGGTTTGGTGAATGACGGATCGGATTAAAACGAAGGATATACTCGCCTTTATCCAGCGGAAGATAAATGAAAGAACACTACGTCAGCGTCTTAAAACGAGCGCTAACAAAAAATCAGGACACGCCACAGATCACCAAAAACAAGCTCGTACTGACCCAGATCGTAAGAACCGTGATAAACAGCAGGTCTGATAAAGAAGGTTGACGTAAGATGTATGACCACTTCTTCTCTCTTATTGATCCTAAGCATTTTTCATGACGTATGGATCGACGCATGATAAAATCCTAATTGTTATTTAGATAATCGAAGCTTATATTCGATATATAATGAGACTTAGGAGGGTGTCATATGTCTATGTTATTCGAACCACACAAAATTAAAAATGTGACCTTAAAAAATCGTATCGTGATGTCCCCGATGTGTATGTATTCTTGTGAGGACGAAGACGGTAAAGTTACTCCATTCCATCACACACACTATATTTCCCGTGCGGTTGGGCAAGTGGGATTGATTATGCTTGAAGCGAGTGCTATCAGACCTGAAGGTAGAATTTCGGCAAAGGACCTAGGTATTTGGAGTGACGAACATGTGACGGGGCTTAAAGGGCTTGTCCAAGAGATTCACTCATACGGGTCAAAAGCGGCTATTCAACTTGCTCACGCCGGGCGTAAGGCAGAACTAGAAGGTTCTATCTTTGCACCAAGTGCTATTCCTTTTAATGATAAAAGTAAAGTTCCAGAGGAAATGACCGTTGAACAGATTGATGCTACAATTCAAGCGTTTGTTGACGGTGCACGTAGAGCTAAAGAGGCCGGCTTTGATATTATTGAAATACACGGCGCCCACGGTTATCTCATTAACGAATTTTTATCCCCTCTAACCAATCATAGAACTGATGAGTATGGCGGAGATCAGAATCGCCGCTATCGTTTTCTTGAACAAACGATTGATCGTGTAAAAGAAGTATGGGATGGTCCTATTTTTGTCAGAATCTCCTCTAGTGACTACCATCAGGAAGGGATGAGCATTGAAGATTATGTCGAGTACGCCCAGCGTATGAAAGCCCAAGGCGTCGATCTCATTGATTGTAGTTCAGGTGGGGTTGTTCCGGCCTCTATAGACGTTTATCCTGGTTATCAAGTCACTTTTGCTGAAAAAATTAAACGTCAGGCTGACATAGAAACAGGGGCAGTGGGTCTGATCACTCACGGTTTACAAGCGGAGGAGATCCTAAAGAATGAACGTGCTGACTTAATCTTTCTTGCCCGTGAATTACTAAGAGACCCTTACTGGCCACGGACTGCGGCCGCTCAATTAGGTGTAAGTATTGAAGGACCTCGTCAATACGACCGGGCTTGGAACTAAGTTATCTGTCATAGCTTATTTCATCCTTGCATGAGCTGTAGTTGAAGTCGAAGACACCTCAAACTGGGATGAGTACGATAAAAATATAAATGATCCAGCTAGAAACGCTCAGGGCCATCTGAGCGTTTTCTTTTTATTTTTTGGGGTTTCACGGTTTGTTCATATATAATTCTTCTTCCTTTGTGGTAGACTAAATAGTAATAATATAAAGAATAGCTTAACTGTAAAAGTTCTAAATCCTAGTTTAAAAGGAAGGAGTGTATGACGTAAGTGAAGTCCAAAGGTCTATTCCTATTGCTCCTCATTGCCGTGATGACGATTACCTTTTACACGTCACAGACCGATAATTCCCCCGCTACTGATGACAATGATTTTCCTGTTTCTGCTGGCACCCAACCGGGCGATCATCATGAGGCAGATGAAAATGAAACGTCAGAGGTCATGGGATCTCAAGAGGTCAAAGCTGAAGTTGGTTTTCAAGCCCCTTCCTTTTTCCTAGAACACCTACATACAGGGGAAGAATACAGTCTGGATTCAACAGATAAACCTGTTTTAATTAACTTCTGGGCTTCTTGGTGTGGTCCCTGTAAGCTTGAAGCACCTGACATGGTCAAGGTATATGAGGAATATGGGGAACACATCGACATCTACGCCATCAATTTAACGGATGTTGACGACATCCCACAAGTGGAAAGTTTCGTTGAAGAGTATGGTTTCACTTTTCCTGTTTTATTAGATGAAGAAGGAAAAGTTGCCGATCAGTATAACGTTATGGCCATTCCTACGACATTCGTAGTAAACAGTGAAGGCGAAGTAACGGCCAAACACCAAGGATATGCCACCATGGATGATCTTATTCATATCGTTTCAGAGGTTGTAGAGGAAAGTTAGATTACAGTCAAATATTGCTTTTTGAGATTTTGAATCCTTTACATTTAGCACGGAACCCCATCAACGCCAAACCCAAGTTATGGCGTTAGATGGGGTTCTGTTTTAAGGTATTGTCCATAAAGATGCCATGGTTCATCTACGGTGAACCACTCTTTTGGCATGAGGTCATAATGAGTCTGATTCACATCAATCCAAATCGTTTGATTGTATTTCTCAGCGTGATCCAACACGATAGACCATATATCCGGTTGCTCAAACAAGCGCTCACCAAAATATTTGAGGTGCAGGTAGTCTACTCCCTTAGTATCAGCATTGAAGAGGATACACTCTTCCCCACTAACCCAGGCTTCACATTGATCTAGATAAGCATCGCTGAACAACTCTTGATCATAAGGAAGCGGATAATAACATTGATATGGAAACATGCCCAAAGATGTTGCTTGTCCTTCTAACGACTGTAGTAAAGCACGCTTATCCTCCGGGCGTCTCAGACGTGTCCACGCCTTCTTGGGCTGTGCTTCATACTCGTTGCGACACCAGGCTTCTAACGCCTTTTTACCCTCTTCATGCAATTGACATGCATGGAAACGGGCCACATGACTCATGTTTAGATGTCGTGCTATGTGGTGAACAGCTAGGTTATTTTCTTGTGTCGCTAATCCTACCCACCGATAATCCTTATTTGTTTTTACTTCGTTGAAAGCCTTAGCCATTAAAAATTGTGCTAACCCTTGTTTACGGTAGGGAACAGCCACGCGTAACCGGCCTAGAACCACAAATTTCCCTTCAAAAACATGATAGCCTATTAAACCTACGAGTGTCTCCCCAATAAAAGCACCATAAAGGACGTCTTCCTTCACAATCCAAGGAAATACCATTTTTATGTAATCAGATTCCAAACCTGTGTCCATGTTTTCAATAGCGGTTTGGTCCTTTGCAGTTATTCTGCGTATCATATAGTGTTCTTCTATCTGCTCCAATGGTTGTCACCTCTTAAATCCGTGTCTTTTCATCCATTCTACTAAACTTTGATGTCCATCCACATAAGTGAGCACGTCGACATCATGGTTCTGCATATCGACTTCACTCCCTTTATAAGCGATGAAAGGAACTTCAGCCTCTTGTGCCGCTTTGCCATCAATCCACGCGTCCCCAACCATGACCCAGGAAGATACCTGAGGGTAGTGGTGTAGGACATAAAACACCCCTGAAGGTGACGGTTTTAATTTTTCCATTTGTTCGCGGCCAACTAATAGTTGAAAATAACGTCGTAATTTAGTACGCTCTAGGGCGTATTGTGCACTTTCCCACGCATTATTGGTTACGACCGTGAGTAGGACACCTTGTGAAGCTAAGTATTGTACACACTCCAAGGCACCTGGTTCTAACGCTGCAGAAGCCATACCCACTTTCTCATGTTGCTTCACTATCTCCCAAAGCGTGGCTTCTATATCTGTCTCAGGATAAGTTGTGAACCAGTCACGTGCATATTCTATGATTTGCGCGGGAGTCGATAACTGTTCCAGATCCTTTTTATGACCGATCTGTTCTTTATGTAAGGCGTAAATAAGATCTTCCCTCATCCCCTGAAAGTCAATGCTCGAATGTAGTAGCGTATTATCCATATCAAAGATAATACCTCTATTTGTATCGATCTCCTCAGACCATTCCTTCATATTTGGCGTACGCTGGTTTCTCTCTATACTTTCCATTCGTTCATCCGTCCTTTTTCATGCCATCCGTTAAGACGCTGATTTTTTACGCTAGCAAAACTAGTATTCTTTATTGTGTTTATTTTAAATTATAGAATAATTTGCATCATATTTCACTAATGACATCACGTAACCTTATCAGTTTGAGGCTTTTTTCTCTCTATTATTATCGTACCCGTCATGATATACTATTAAGAATAATATGAAAATGACAGCTAAGGAGGAGATGACTCATATGGAGGGTAGAGCACTATTATTCGTTGGGCCTGATGGGTCAGGAAGGTTTACACTTGCAGAGGCCATTGGTGTCACACTCGGCATTCCACGTGTCGTGTCGTTTACGACTCGTGAAAGACGACCAAAGGAAACTGAAGGAAATGAGTATCATTTTGTGTCTCAGAGTGAATTCAACGCTATGCGGGCGGACAACGAGTTTATTGAAGTTGTAGAGTCTGACGGGTACTTCTACGGTATTCGCAAAGAAGATTGTCAGAAGTTATTAGATGATCATGACAGCTTTTTCGCCATATTGAGTCCAGCTGGCTGTGAGATTTTTAAGCAAGAGTTTTCAAAGACGCTCACGATCTTTGTACATGCTGACAAGGACACCGTCATACAGAGACAAATTGAACGTGGAGATGACAAGGATACTGTTGACCGCCACCTAAAGCACTATGAAGAAATTATGGCATACCAACCTAAGTGCGATATCTCAATACCGAATTATGACTTGGCAAGCACAGCCCAGGAGCTTACCACTCGTATTGAAAACTTTCTTGGCATTACCCACCATCCAGATAGCAAATACTAATACATAACCCGCTTAGATCTTGCGAATATGTTGACATAATGAGTGCCAGAAACCCTAGCGATTTATGAGGTAATTGGCACTCTATTTTCTTTTGCCATTAACATATTAACATTTTCAGATATGACGTATATATTAAACTATCCTTTCTAGTGCTTCTGTCTCATTTTTCATGTTCACACAAGTTTCGTACTTTCCTCTCTTTATTTCCATTTATTAGTTGATTAAAATAAGGATAAACGTTGTTAAGGTGGGATGTTAGTGCATATTGGCAAAAGGATTTCTAAAATTCGTAAAATTAAAGGCATTCCCCAGGAAGACATATGCCATGGAGTTCTCTCTCGTTCTCACCTCAGTAATATAGAATCCGGTCGCTACGAACCAAACATGAATGTTTTACAAGCCGTTGCTAAAAGATTAAAACTGCCTGTCGATTACTTGGTCTGTTATCAAGAAACGGACAAAGGATTAGAGGAACTCTTAAAACTAGTGGATCAGCAGTTAGATGAGGATCTGGTTAAGGCGGAGCAATCTATTAAAAATATTCAGCATGACCACCCTTTTATTCCCTCCGTTAACCAAGAGGCACTTTATTATTTGCTCTTAAGTTGCTTTTATATAAAAACACAGTCCTTTAAAAGAGCCATTCACTGCTTTCAAAATGAATTTATACCCTTAATTAATGAGCATAGAATAGACTTAATGTCTACTATGATACAGGATCACTACTACCATGTCAGAGCGTTGATTGCCTTCCACTATAAAAGATATGAACAAAGTGAACAGTACCTGCTCAAACAGTTGAAAGTGTGCCAACGTTCTATTAGACAGGCTCATATCTATCTCCACATGGGTTACGCCTTATATTATGCTTCCAATATTCAAAAAGGGATAGACTATGCACAGCAAGCACAGGAACTGTTTCTTGCCGTTAACCGCATGGATAAAGTAACTGAGGTCACCACCCTTTTAGGGATGCTGTATAGGGAAAACGCGGCATTACAACAAGCAGAGAATGCCTTAGCAAAAGCTTTAGACTTAGCTAAACAGCATGGTGACTTAGTACAGCAAGGACACATCTATCATCATTTGGGCCTTACACATGAAGCCAACCAGCGCTGCCAAGACGCCCTACAACACTTGTTTCGGGCAGTTGAAGTGAAAAAGTATACGGAAGATAGCACCATTGATCAGACTTACAGTTGCATCCTAAACATATATATAAAACAACAAGAGTATCAAAATGCTGCCATATTATTAAAAGAAGTTAAACCAAGTGCTCAGAATACAGATGAAGCGTACCAGTTTAACATCATTGAAGCCAGACTACGTTTACGAGAAGGTCAGAGAGAGGCATATGAGGCACTGATGAAGTCAGCCATTAAATTTTTTGAAAAACAAGAGCAATATAAAAACATCCTGCCGTTGGCAGAAGAGCTAGGGGATTATTTTAAACGTTCACGAAAGTACAAACTAGCTTCAGACTATTATAAGCTGGCTCTCCAAGCGAATAAAAAAATAACTGTTATATAACCAAATAAATAATTGACATTATGTCATACAACAGAATATACTTTAATAAATATTAATATTCTGATTATTTAGGGAGTTGACGACATGTCGCCTTTTAACGACCATCCGTCTAAGGTTTGTACAGAGTGTCAACAGGAAATGCTAGAGATGTTTGACTGTTACAGTAACGTTTGTCCTGAATGTAGTCTCGAAGACCATGTCCTTGTCAACGCAGCTGGGGTTTGGACGTGGCAAAGATCTGCCCCATAGTACAAATGCATTGAAAAAACGCTTGGACAACCCAAGCGTTTTTCTTTTGCTATTATGCTTTTTCTCTTTCCTTAAAAGTCGTTCTCTTTTACAACCTGTTTTTAGGTTTTTCAACACGACCTACATAAAGTAGCGTAATCCACCAGCGATTAACATGACGATCAGCTGTGCAATGATCACGGTGTTACGTAGCCAGTCGTATGATTTTTGTTGCACTTGTAACGGTAAAGGTAGAATCGCGTCCCAAAAATGTCGGGTGTGATGTTCCCTAAGCGCTCTTAATTGTACAGTATTCATTAAAATGATAGCACCGATGGCTATCATCTGTGCCCACCAGTGCGGTAGCCAGAAGACAAAGAAAGCACCTAGTGCAGCTAAACGAACCGTCCGTCCAAAATAGTCTCCTGCACGGAGAAATGTATGGAGGTATAAGTAACGATAAGCGTTCTGTCTAGTCCGTTTCAACCCCTTAGTTAAAACGCTAATCCACGTCCTTTGTTTAACTTCTTGTGCTAAGTGAGGGACATCAACAAAGGCGTGAACGAAACTGTAAAAACGACTCTCGAGTCGTTCATTGACCTCTCGTATGTGATACCAATGATACGGATACGCATGGCGCACTTTGTTCTCTTGCAGGTAGAAAAAAATAAAGAGAGCACTAAAAAAGATAGCGCCTAACAAATAACCGATCATCCCACCTTCAACGAAAAACCAATAAATTAAGCCAATAGAGACAAGTCCTCTATATAAGCGCCAAACCTGCTGTGACCGACGATCAGGATGACGGTAGTATATCCATACGCCATGTAAGTTCCATCCCTTTAATAGGATAGGGATGACGAAATAAAACAGGTAAGATGACTGTGCCACCTTGGCATTGAACAATGGCGCGAATAGGATGAGTAGAGCAAACACGGTAATCGCTTGTACAACATAATTATAAGCAAATGCCCTAGAAAAATAGTCATCCATTTTATGTTCTAAAGGGGTAAGGAACACTAAATCCGCCTCTTTTATAAACGTGCGATGGTGTCCCATGCTACAAACACCACCGATCACGATCGCTAAAATTATATCAACGGGTACCGAGTCCGGAATCCATGCGATGAAATCCTCATAGTAGATGGCGGTTAATATTAATAACACTGTAACTGTAAACAGCAAACCACTATTTCCTATCAGACGCCAATAGCCTGAGGCCTCACGAAAGTGGCGGTCAAATCTTTTTTGGTATATGGCTTTAACATCTTGGTCCGTCTCATTTACATATGTGTTCAAACTGGGTCACCTACCGTTAATTGCACATATAAATCATCCAATGTCGCTTGAGGTTGACCACTTTGAGCCCTTAATTCCTCTAACGTTCCCTGAGCTTGTACCCGCCCCTCATGGATAATCACAAAGCGGTCACAGTAACGTTCTGCAGTGGACAAAATATGTGTAGACATCAAAATCCCTGAGCCGTCCTCTTTGCACTTCTCTAACCACTCCAGTAGTGAACGTATCCCTAGAGGATCTAAACCGAGTAATGGTTCATCAATAATGTATAATGGCGGTTCCACAAGAAAAGCCATCATAATCATCAGTTTTTGTTTCATTCCCTTAGAAAATTGAACTGGAAAACGATGCTGTTTATCTTCCATGCGAAATTCTTTTAAAAGATGACCGACTCGTTGTTCAAATACTTTCTGACTAAGGTTATAGGTCATGGCGACAAGCTCTAAATGTTCCCATAGTGTTAATTCTTCGTAATACACAGGGGACTCAGGAATGAAACCGTACTGGGATCGATATTGCTCCGGATTTTCTTTAAAGGTTTTCCCGTTAATTTTAATTTGACCTTTGACTGGTTGTAGTAACCCTAATATATGTTTAATAGTGGTACTTTTCCCTGCGCCATTAAGACCGATCAGCGCAACAATTTCTCCTGGATTGACATCAAATGTAACGTCATGTAATACAGGATTGGATGGCGAATAACCTCCTGTGACTTGTTCGATCTGTAATAAAGTTGACATACGATCCCCTACTTTCCAATGATTCTCTCTCTATTTTTCCTTATTTTAGTACAAAGTACAAGGGAGGATCAAAGATTTGTGACATGTTTTATAAATAGGGGTCGTATGTTCTAAAGATTCAATACGTTTATAATCCAATGCTCCATAAACTTGGATTGCCTACAGATACCGCTAACGCTCCCGCTTTTAAGGCCTCTTTCACTTCGTGTTCCTCCCGTATGAGTCCACCGGCGATGACTGGAGTCTGCGTCATTTCTGTCAGTTCATATATGACACGTGGCATCAGACCAGGCAATACTTCCACTGCATCGGGTTGACACTGGCGTATCATATCAATACCGCGGTTGAAAGCTGTCTGATCTAAAAGAAAAATACGTTGAATGGTCATGAGTCCCTGTTCCTTTGCTGTTTTAATGAGATGGTTTTTCGTCGTAATAATGCCATCTGGACGCCATTCTTTGGCCACATAAGTAATGGCTGATTTATCATTGGAGATCCCTTCGATAAAATCAAGATGTATAAAGACATACATGTTGGCCTGCTGTAGGGTTTGAACATAGTCTTTGATGCTCAGTAGGTCCCCTGTTAATAGAAAGGCTACATTGGCTTCACTCACCTTTGCTTTTTCTATCCTATCAGGGTCTTGGATTGCAGCGATGACCTGTGACTCAACCTTATCAACGATACGCTTCTGCATGTGTAACCAGCCCTTTCTAGATTACATTGATCACATATTTTTATTCGTCTAATTCCCACTCCATTGTACGCTTTACGGCTACTTGCCATTTATTATAGAGCTTCTCTCTCTTTTCCTCCTCTAAGGCAGGGGTGAATTGACGGTCTAGTTCAGTGCTCTCAAGTATTTGTTCTTTCGTCCAAAATCCAACCTGTAATCCTGCCAAACACGCGGCGCCGAATGCCGTGGTCTCCGTTAACATTGGTCTTTCAACAGGAACCCCGAGTATGTCGGCCTGAAACTGCATCATGAGATTATTAGCCACAGCGCCCCCATCCACTTTTAACGCTTTAAGTTTCAACCCTGCGTCGGCTTCCATGGCGCTCAACACATCCTTCGTTTGATAGGCTAATGAATCTAATGTCGCTCTCACAATATGTTCTTTTTTCGTTCCTCTCGTCAGACCAAAGATGGCCCCACGTGCATACATATCCCAATACGGTGCCCCTAGACCAGCGAATGCAGGTACGACGTATACACCGTCAGCATCCTTTACTTTTGAACCGTAGTATTCTGAATCTGGCGCTGAGTCAATTAACTTTAATCCATCTCTTAGCCATTGAACAGCAGCACCAGCAATAAAAATACTTCCTTCTAAGGCGTATTCTACTTTTCCGTCAATGCCCCAAGCAATTGTGGTTAACAGCCCAGAATGCGATTCAACTGGTGTCGTACCCGTATTCATCAGCATAAAGCATCCTGTACCGTAAGTGTTCTTAGCCATACCAGACTCAAAGCACTGCTGGCCAAATAAAGCGGACTGTTGGTCGCCCGCTACTCCCGCGATAGGGATTTCTGCTCCGCCAAACGTATGGGGGTCTGTCACGCCGAAATCGTCACTAGATGATTTGACTTCAGGCAAAAGTGTGCGTGGTATGGACAATGCCTGTAACAACGTATCGTCCCATTCCAGATCTCGAATATTATAAAGCATGGTTCGCGAGGCATTCGTATAATCAGTGACATGTTGTTTACCATTTGTAAGCTTCCAAATGAGCCATGTGTCTATCGTACCGAATAAGAGCTCACCTTTTTCTGCTTTTTCTCGTGCACCCTCTACATGATCAAGGATCCATTTCAACTTCGTACCGGAGAAATAAGCGTCGATGACTAATCCAGTTCTTTGGCGAATGTCTGTCTCCATCCCTTTGTCTTTGAGTTGGTCACAAATCTCTGCCGTTCTTCTATCTTGCCACACAATAGCGCGATGGATCGGCTTCCCTGTATTTTTATCCCACACGACGGTCGTTTCACGTTGATTCGTGATGCCGATAGCGGCCACCTCTTCAGGTTTGGCTCCCACTTTTTCTAAGACCTCTCTCGCTACACCGCTTTGGGCACCCCAGATTTCCATGGCGTCATGTTCTACCCATCCGCCCTGTGGATAGTATTGAGTAAATTCCTTTTGGGCCACGTCTACAATATCGCCCTTTTGATTAAATAATATTGCTCTTGAACTGGTCGTTCCTTGATCAAACGCCATAATATATTTTTTCTCCATGTCACTACCCCTCCGTTTTCTATAATTAAACGTTTTCAATACTGTCATTATGATGCCATATTACTATTTTCTTCTACTTGGTGTCCCGCTTTTCCTTTTGCTACGCCATAGTACATTAGGAAAAACGCAATCGTAACACTCAGCGTCGTTATGGTGATGAGCATCCCTTCCCCTATATACAAAGCGCGATATACCAGTGCACCAAGCACACCTCCTAAGATCGGTCCTACGACTGGTACCCATGCGTAACCCCAATTTGAAACGCCTTTTCCCCTAATGGGTAATAACCAATGAGCCAAGCGGGGACCTAGGTCACGAGCAGGGTTAATGGCATAACCGGTCGTGCCACCTAAGGAAACACCTATAGCTACAATCAACAGGCCGACAACGAGAGGATTTAAGCCTTGGGTAAAGTCATTGGTACCTATCGTTAATAAGCCAAATACGAGGATGAACGTACCGATCATCTCGCTTAGCACATTTGACGGCTTGTGCTTAATGGCAGGGCCTGTAGAAAATACAGCTAAAATCGCTTCCTGGTTTTTTGTCTTTTGCCAGTGCGGCAAGTATTGTAACCAGACGATGACGCTTCCTATAAAAGCACCGATGATCTGCGCGATGATATACGAGGGAACTTGTGACCACGGGAAGTCTCCAATGGTCGCCAGTCCGATCGTCACAGCAGGATTAATATGAGCACCACTTACATCCCCAACAGCGTAAACGGCCAAAGTGACAGCCAAGCCCCACCCGACAGCCACAACCATCCATCCTGCATTTTGTGCTTTTGAATGGGCTAAGCTTACACCCGCAACTACGCCTCCTCCAAAAATAATGAGTAACATCGTACCTACAATTTCGCCAACAAAAGCTGTCACACATTCTCCTCCTTTTCTAGCACTATTCAAAAATAAGCACCCTTTAACTGTATACGCTTACAAAATTAGGTATATCACTTCCTTTTTGGAGATAAAGAAAAAAAGGCCAAAAATATCACTAGCGATATGGCTAGTCGGGATATTTTTGGCCTTCTCCTATTCTCTGACCGATATTTATTTGTTTAAATATATCGAACACTGGCGTTCTTGTCAATTAAATAGTAAAAATTTAGCACCTACTCCCATATTTTCTATTTATCTATCGAATGTTAAAATGTATGATTGTATCTGTAGCTTAAAACACGTTATAAGGGAGGGGCACACATGCCGAAAACTAAAAATCTCATATCGATTGGACTTGTTTTTTTACTTATCGTATCATCAACCCTACTCACTTTTCCTCGTTTGACTGCAGCATCAGGTATTACGGTTAGTTTAAATGGGGAACCGCTCACATTTGACCAAGGTGTCATTATAAAGGATGGACGCGCACTCGTCCCTATGCGGAAAATTTTTGAAGCCTTAGATGCCACTGTTCATTATGACAGTGAAACAAAGGTGGTCATAGCAGAAAGAAATGATTTGCTTATTGAACTTCCTATTGGAAGTAAACACGTGAAAGTCAATGATCGTGATATTGAAATTGATGTAGCAAGTCAAGTGGTCAATGGTCGAACCCTCGTCCCCCTTCGTTTTATCTCAGAATCTTTGGGTGCTGATGTCCACTATGATAGCCAAGCTCGTCATATTTTTATTATGACAGTAGCCATTGAGCCTTCCTTTTTCTACATGGATACGTCCGCAAACATTTCGGAACATATTGATTATGAACAATTTGAAGCCCAATTCTCAAATACACATACTGATCAAGAGCTGGTGGGCATGTACTTAATAGAGGATTTAATCGGTCATAAAAATTACGTCGAAACACATCAAACCACTTCACTTGAATTAGATGGGGAGCTCTATGACTTTTACATGATTACATTCAGTGAACTTGATAACAATAAAGCAACTGGAGAGTTTGCTATAGAAGTTTATGACATTGATACAGGGGAAACTGTAGATGAGATTTATGGGCAAATGTCTGACATTGCATTTGATCAGAATCTCAAATTTACAATCCCTGAAGCCCTTGAGATCGCAGGGCAAGGTGGTGCAAACTCTGAACCTTCAGATGAACCGGCTGAGGAAGCAGAGCCTGAAAAGACATACTCAGATGAAGACTGGATCACATCTTATGATTCATTTATTACCGATGAAACATTTAGAGAAACCCTGCTCCATCCTACAGAACCTATTTTATACACATTGGATGATAACGGCTTAGTGGTCATAGACCTTACGGATCAATCTGTCGAACATGTAACACTTCCTCTACCTGCAGAAAGAATGGATCTATATGATGACAAACTCTATATTACTATGCTAACAGGAGAACATAGCCCTTACAGATGGGAAGAAGATCAGTCAGGTGAAATCGCCGTGGTGAACATAAACACACTTAACCTATCAAAAAGATTTGAAATTGATATTGATCCTTATGGGGTTGTTGCCGATGAAAATTATCTTTACGTTCAATCTGGTTCTGGACAATGGACCGATATACAAAGTTTAGATAAAGATACAGGCGCACTGATAGACTCGACAATGATTCGTGAGAGGAGTATTAACGTTATGCATCCTGACATGAACCGCATTTATACGATGACAACAGACTCTTCTCCTAAAGAATACAAATCCTACCACATAAAAGATGGGCAATTTACAGATGAAACAAGATGGCCGTACCATGGAGGTTACACCTTAGCAAACTATTATGATATCAGTTCAGACGGTAAATATATTTTTAATGGATCAGGTGGGGTCTTTCATGCCACTCAAAATAGTGACACTGATATGACACATGTAACGTCACTGTCTACTACTTTTACGAGTATCGCGTTTGGGCTAGAACAAAACAAGTTTTTCACAGCGAAAGATCAAACGGTAACAGTATATGACTATAGCACTTTCACAAAAGAAAACGAATTAACTCTAAATGGCGACATTCGTCACCTATTCTACCAAGATCAAACGTTGTATGTCGTCACCTACGAAACACCAAGTGGTAGCAATTTACCAAAATTTGTTGTTCATGAACTAGAACTATAGTAAATATCAGTCATTCATTACTTGTGCATTGTAAAAGGCGTATGAATACAATTCTATTCATACGCCTTTTTATTTGTTTCGGTGATCTAGTAGTGAGTGCTGTTTTGAGCACCCTGTCTTACCCCATAAACCGCGAAGGGATATTCGTAAATATACCGTCTACACCTAACGTTTCGAAGTGTTGATACGTTTTGCGATCATCAACGGTATAAGGATAAATTTTTAATCCAGCTTGATGACAGTCTTGGACAAAAGCTTGATCAATGAATGTGTATAGTGGGTGAATACTATACGCATCAAGATCACATCTTTGTATATATTCCCAAGGTGAAATAAGGTAATTCTTCAATAACACACCTTTCTTAAGACTCGGTTTGATATTTTGTACTGTTTTAAGAGCCTGATGGTCAAACGAGGAAATAATAATATTGTCTTCAAATCCATAGCGCTCTAGAAGGCTCACTAACTTTTGCTCAATGCCCTTATGAAAGTAGGGAATGTTTTTAATTTCTATATTTAATAAAACATCCTTGTCTATGAGCGCAAGAATCTCAGCTAATGTCGGAATCCTGGTCCCCTTATATTCTGACGAAAACCAGCTCCCAGCATCCCTTTGCTTCAATGCATTTAATGTTTGCTCTTTGATTAAGCCCGTACCGTCCGTTGTCCGATCAATATGGTCATCGTGACATACTACAATTTCTTGATCTATCGTTAAGTGAACGTCTAATTCAATGGCCTTGCACCCCTGCTGGAGCGCCAGTTGAAAAGCCGGTATCGTATTTTCGGGTGCTTCGAAGGAAGCCCCCCGATGTGCAAAAATAGTATCCATCAACGTCCGCCCTTTCGTTTACAGTTATGAAATGTTTCTTAGATTTTACGTGTCCTTTTCGATCTTAGCGTGTCCTTTTCGATCTTAGCGTGTCCTTTTCGCATCCTCTAAGGCACGGTCAATCATTTCAGCCGCTTCATTTAAGGCCTCTTCTGGACTCGCACCATCATATAACTTTTCAATAGCCGTCATGACATGTTCTCTCGCCTGTGGGAAGACGCTCATAAGCGCCCCTTGTGTAGCAGGCGTTAAGGTTGTATTTTGAAGTTGTTCGACAGCAGTGAGAAATTGGGGATAAGTGTCATAGACCTCTTGCAATGTAGCTTCCTCGTGCGCTGCTTTAGTAATTGGAAAATAACCTGTCTCACCAGCCCAATACGCTTGAGTTTCTGGCTCAACGAGGTATTTAATAAATTCCCAAGCGGCTAACTGCTCCTCCTCAGACTTCCCTTCCATCATCCATAATGATGCGCCTCCAATAATGACACCATGCCTGTCTTGCCCATCCATGACTGGTAAGTATGCGGTGCCAACTTCAAAGTCTGAATCATTGACGTTACTCGCAGTGCCTGCGGTTGAGTCTAAATACATAGCCAATTTCTCAGCCTTAAAAGCGGCTCTAATATCATCCCAGTCTCGACCGTATATACCTAAAGTCCCTTCCTTATTCATTTCATCTAACCATGTAAAAACGTTCAGTCCAGGCTGTTCGTTAATTAATGTTCTGGTCGGTTCGCCCGATCGACCATTATCTTGATCGACATAGTAAGCCCCCTGATTGGCCAGTAACTGTTCAAAAAACCAGCCATGGATTAAGAGACCAAAGCCATGAACATCAACATGAGTTTCTGCCCCTTGTGTTAATCTCTGAGCTACTTCTTGTACTTCACTGAACGTACTCGGGGGATCTTCGGGATCAAGGCCAGCTTCTCTAAACATATCCTTATTATATAACATGATCGCGTTAGACGTATTAAAGGGCATGGAATAGAGCTGACCATCAATCTGGTAATAACCTAGTATATTCTCTTCGAGGTTGGATATGTCAAATTGATCTTGATCAATAAATGTCTGCATGGGAACGATATAACCGCTTTCAGCCATATATTTTGTACCCACCTCAAATACCTGCATCAGCGTTGGTGCTTCTGGGGTTCCCCCGACTTGTCTGAGCTTATTAAGAGATTCCTCATACGTCCCTTGATATTCAGGTTGTACATAAAACTCATCTTGACTCGCATTAAAATCATCTGCTATCTTTTGCAGGGTTTCCCCTAGATTCCCTCCCATCGCATGCCAAAAGGTCACAATAAGTCTTCCATCATCCGTATACTGTGCTTCTCCACTTGTGGTACTACTACATGCTGTAAAGCCTAGAATGAGACAAACGCCAAACATGAAAAGTAACGTCTTTTTCATTATTACACCCCTTATATTGAATCGTTTTGTTAGATTTACATACCACCACTGGCTTTTCACACCAACACTTAGCCTTTCAGTGCTCCCGACATCAAGCCACGTTTCAAGTAGTTCAAACCGAAGAATAGGAGCAACAATGTTGGCAATAAAATAATGACCACGCCCGCCATCACCATGTTCCAGGATGTTGAGGCTTCCTGAGCGATCATCATCTTGATCCCAATCTGGACAGTCCGTACATTTTCATTACTCGTAGCCAATAACGGCCATAGGTACATATTCCACGTCGTTAAAAAGCCGTAGATGCCAAGTGCAATTAAGACTGGTCGAGACAAAGGAATGACAAAAGAGGCAAAGAAACGAAAACGTGAACACCCGTCCATTTGGGCTGATTCATGTAGCTCTCTAGGAATCGTGAGGAAGTGCTGTCGAAGTAGAAAAATACCAAACGCAATGGCAAAGAAAGGCACCGTCAACCCCTGATACGTATTAAGCCACCCGAGGTTTAAGACCGTGATATAGTTTGGAATCATCGTGGCTTCCCAAGGGACTAGCATTGTCGACAGAATAAGAAAGAAGAAAAAATGCCGGCCTTTGAACGGTATAAAAACCAGTGCATACGCTGCTAAACTGCACAGGATCAGTTGCCCGACCATCACACTAAAAGATACGATAAAACTATTCATAAGAAATTTAAGTAAAGGGACACTCGTAAAAGCTTGCACATAATTTTCAAAGGATATGTTCTTGGGTATGTAGTCCCCACTATGTAATGCAGCCGAACTAAGGAAACTTGCTAGGATAGCAAAAAGCACTGGGAAAAACAAAAGGAATGCTGAAATGATCAACAGCACGTAGAATAAAAGCGTTCTCATCATTGATAATGCACCTTCTTTTCTCCAACCTTAAATTGCATAATGGTGAAGAAGAGCACGAGGATAAATAGAATGATCGCTTGCGCACTCGCATAACCAAATCTTGAATGTATGAAGGCATCCTTATATATGGCATAGACGATCAGATTAGTGGCTTCAGCTGGTCCCCCACCCGTTAGGATATCGATCTGGCCGAACGTTTGGAAGGCATTAATAAGGGTAACCACGATCACAAAGAATAACGTTGGAGATAACATGGGGATTGTAATTTTAAACAATTGGGACCAATACCCTGCCCCGTCTATCCGTGCGCTCTCATACAGCTCTTCGGAAATATTCTGTAGTCCACCCAGTAAAATAATGAAGTTAAATCCAACATTCATCCACACGGTTGTTAAAGCAACAGAAAAAAGGGCCCATGTAGAGGATGTTAACCAAGGGATACTAGAGAGCCCAAGCATTTGTAGCCCATAATTAATGACACCGATGCTAGGATGAAATAGAAATAACCAGATGGTCGCTCCAGCAGCCACGGAAACGCCTAATGTTGAAGAAAAAATAACGCGGAAGAACGCCATACCCTTTAATTTCTCATTTGCAATAACGGCTAAGTATAAAGCTAGTAATATACCTGTTGGCACAGTATATAGTACAAATAAAAAGGTAGCTTTCATCGATTGTAGGAATTGTGAGGACGTCAGTAGCCGAGCATAATGTTCAAATCCTACAAATGATAACGTCATCCCTCTAGGGTTCGTGATAAAAAAACTGTAATAGAGCGTTTTGATCATCGGATAGAACAGAAAGACACCTAATATGAGTAAAGCGGGTGATAAATACAGGATCCCTTCCATAAACAATCGCCGTTGTTTTTGTCTCTTTCTAAGGGCACTTATCCCCAGGTCATCCTTTCCTCCTGTTATACTTGGTTGTGGCCTCATATCTCCTCCCCTCCTCTCAGGTTAAAGTACAGTTCTTGTCCCTATCTCATATCTATGAACAGAAATCAAAACTATGCCGCTTACTAGCCATCATAACTTTTGATCTTTAATGAAGGTTAAATACGGAGTAAAAAAACTGTAAACTTTTCATATAAAATGTCGCGAATATAAAAAAGCCGATTACTGTCCAGGGATTAAGCATTTCCCTGGCAATAATCGACATATTGTCGTGTCACATGATGATACATCCGCATGCTTTGTGTGAAAATGTTATTTCAGGTCTACTCTAGTTCACGTAGGCGCTGCTGAGCAAAATCCATCAGCTCTTTGATCTTTGATGTCGAGAAATCAAACTTAATCCCAGCCGTTTCATAGACTTCTGGTAAAGTCTTTGAGCTGCCTAGAGCAAGTGCTTTTTTATAGTTGCTAATCGCTTGTTGTGGATCATGGTGGTACTGTTCCCACATTTGTAGTGCGCCTAATTGTGCAATGGCATATTCGATATAGTAGAAGGGGACTTCGAAAATATGCAGCTGTAAAAGCCACCTTGCTTTGATTTGCTCTTCCACACCTTCTATGTCAAGATAGGCATAGTTATACCTTTTGACAAGGTCCATAAATTTTTCTTCTCTTTCCTCTACCGTGTGATTCGGATTTTCATACATCCAGTGCTGAAAGCGATCCACGACCATCGCCCAAGGAAAAAAGGAAATAATGTCTTCGATATGTTCTTTCTGTGCACGTTTCAATTCGTTCTCGTCTTCATAAAACCGATCCCACTTGTCGAGGGTAAATAATTCCATACTCATACTCGCTAGCTCGGCGGACTCCATCGGTACATCTTTATAATCAGCTAGTGTCTGTTGTCTTGTAGATAACAGATGATGGACACTGTGTCCACCTTCATGCACCATAGTGGATAGATCACCCTGGGTCCCTACTGCATTCATAAAGATAAACGGCAAGCCAGTGACAGGTAAGTCTGAACAAAATCCACCAGGTGATTTCGCCTTCCTGCTTTCTAAATCTAGAAGGTCTCGATCTCTCATTTCTGCAATTAATTGCCCAAAATCGGGATCTAACTGATTAAAAACATCAATGGTCCCTTCTACCAATTCCTCCGTCGTTTCAAACGGCTTTAACGGTTCTTGACCAGCAGGTATCGCCTGTGTGTCCCAAGGACGGTATCGCTCCACGCCAATTTGCTTATGATGCTTTTTCTGAATCTCCGTCACCATGGGGACCACCGCTTCTTCAACCGCTTCATGGAAACGAAAGCATTCTTCTGGTGTGTAATCAAAGCGTTCATATTTTTTAAACATATAATCGCGATAGTTGTCAAAACCGGCATTCTGAGCGATTTGATGTCTTAGAGTGATGAGCTCTGTCATGATATCGTTCAAGCGCTCTTCGTGCACCTGCACTTCCTGCCATACCTTCTTCCACGCCTTTTCCCTCACATGTCGTTCCTTACTCATAAGGTATGTCTTCATTTGAGGGATCGTCTTTTCTTCCCCTTCCCAATCAATCGTCAGGCTCCCTGTTATTTCAAAATATTCATTATGTAAATGGTCTTCTTTTATCTCCAAAGGGATATTCTCTTCTCGATAAAGCTCTATCGCATTCACTCTAGAACGTATGAGCAACCCGTATTTGTCTTGATCTAATTGCTTACGAAATTCATTATCATAAAACTTCTTATTCAGCTTATGGCTGTATGTTTTGAGCATAGGCATAATGTCTTGTTGGTGATATTCATATCTCTTTTTAATGTTTTCATCATCGTTATACCGGTTAAATGCAATATATACCCCTGAAAGTATCTCTTGAATCTCTTCCATTAAGGCACTCTCTTTTAACAACCACTGTTCTAAATCTTCAACGGATTGAATCTCTTCATTTAATAAGTTATTCAGTTTTTTCTCTAAAGCAGATTTGTCATATAAATCGATTTCCTCTTGAAAAAATTGCGTGTCAGCTTGCATCCATACCATCTCCTCAATCGTTAGGACATTATCTACAGCTACACTATCATAAATAAACATGAACTTCACCCTCACTCTGGAAATGGTTTTCGATCAAGAAAACACACGAGTGGTTTCTTGTATCTTACTTAATATCTGTACGAGTGAGGAAAAATATGCAAACCAAACCTATGCTTTGAAACACAAGACATGATACGACATACAAAAAGAGCGAGGGAATTTTAATTCCTCGCTCTTTTTTTCTCTCACGTATAACAAGAGATTTAGTTAATAACGACGGTCAAGTGCTACGACATTACGCATCTGAGATACTTCTGGATATTGTCTCATATTGTCTTCAAATATATCTAATGCACGTCTCATATACAAGGGAGACCTACCCGACACGTGGGGTGTTAAGATGATATTGTCGAGGGTCCACAAGGGATGATTGTGAGGAAGTGGTTCTTGATGATATACATCTAGCACAGCACCTGCAATGGTATGATGTTTCAAAGCTGTAACCAACGCAGATTCATCGACAACTTTACCCCGACCAATATTAATTAAGTACGCAGTGTCCTTCATCTGATCCAGTTCATCGCTGGATATGAAATGTTCCGTATCCTTCGTGTGGGGTAAGGTCACAACCACGTAATCACTCTCTTCGAACAACCGTGACTTCTCCTCAATCGGTATCATGTCGTCCACTTCAGTTGGTCCCTCCGAGGTGCTCCTACGTAACCCTAGTACTTTCATACCGAAAGCTTTGGCACGCTTAGCAATCTCTTCACCTATCGCTCCTACGCCAAGGATACCGATCGTCTTACCGTATAGTTCATCTACACGTAAACTGCGATCCCATGTTTGAGCCTTTTGTAAATCGTAAAACTCATAGTGCCTGCGTGCCAATTGCAGCATCATACCCATGGTGTACTCAGCCATCGGGATTTTATGAATGCCCTTGGCATTGGTGACCAGAATGTTGTGCCTTTGTAATGCTTCCCAGGGCATCTCATCCAAACCTGCGCTTAACACTTGTATCCACTTAAGTTGTTGCATTTGATCAATGTCGACATCCGTAAGATCTTCTCCATATGTAAGCAAAACTTCAGCTTGAGTTAAATGATGCTCGTACGCTTCTTCTTTACTTGCATAGAAAAAAAATTCATGGCCGGTAAATGCATCTCTTAGACGTGTTTGATGCTTTGTACTTATTTTAGCCGTAGAAACGATGATCATGCGCGTTCTCCTCCCTATCACACGCAACCTTTATCATAAAACTAGGCGTTCTCTTGTTCTTCATCATCACCATAGATTTCTTTTAATGGTTCAGCGATAATCTTATTAATATCCTCCATCACAACGCTTAAACGTTGTTCGGCTTCTAATAGTGAACTAATTGTCGGGTTCAATTTGATTGTTTCAAAAAGTGAATTCGCCTTCTGAATTTCTTCTTCAGATAGCTGTTGCCCTTGCATTTGTTTCATTTGTAATTCCATCTGCATCTCACGGAAATCTTGAAGCATCTTCTTTGAAGTATCCTCTTCGTTGACCTTTTCTTGAGCAGTTACAAGTGCTTGGAACTCCTCACTTTCTTTGATGGCCTTTGAAAGCCCGTGTGCAGAATCATATAAGTTAGACATGAAATAACCCTCCAATAATTGTTTGGTCTATTGTAACATACTGTAACCATATCCCGAACATTTCAATCATATTTGTAATCTTTCTCATATTCAAACGACACTTCAATATTTATCTTAGATTTACGAAATATTTTCATGTATAATAAATAGCAATGATGTTATCTTTATTTTCTGATTAGTTTTTTACATTATATTGAACGTCAATATTATGATGAAAGGTTGGATGATTGATGACCCAAACATTGTCTCAAAACTGGGATTTAGATACTTTCTTCCCTGGGGGAAGTGATTCCCAAGCATTTCAAGATTACCTCACGAAGTTAAAAGAAGATTTGGAACGCTTGAACATACGGGTTAAGGATATGTTTGCCCCTACAGCTTCGGATCAGTTAGCTGGTTTTTCAGCTCTTATACATGAGGTCCAAGACACGGCTGTACGTTTAAGAGAAGCTTCTGCATTCACGAGCTGCTTGACCGCTCAAGACATGAAGGACAACAAAGCGACATTACTAAGTGGCACCGTTAAAAGTCTTCGAGCCACTTACGCCACCATTCTGACCAACATCGAACGTATACTTACTGAAATCCCAGAAGATTTATGGTTGGAACTCGTTCGTCATCCAGAGTTTGAGGCGATCTCTTTCTACCTAGGGGAACGACGTCAAGCGGCTAGAGAAAAGTTGAGCCCTGACATGGAGGCTTTAGTCAGTGACCTTTCTGTTGATGGATACCACGGCTGGGGTGAATTATATAACACGACGGTTGGAAATATGGCGATTCCGTATGAAGACAACGGTGAAACTAAGCATCTTTCTGTAGGACAGGCTCAAAACAAATTGTCCGATCCGGATAAAACGGTGCGTGACACCATGTTTGAAAAATGGGAAAAGGCATGGTCAGCGCATGCAGATTTTTGTTCAGATGCATTAAATCACTTGTCTGGTTTTCGTCTTAGCCTGTATAAAAACCGTGGCTGGCATGATGTACATAAAGAACCGCTGGACTATAACCGTATGTCAGGACAAACCTTACAAGCGATGTGGAAAGCGATAGACGATCATAAATCTTACCTCTTATCTTATTTTGAAAGAAAAGCGCAGTTACTCGGGGTAGAAAAATTAGATTGGAACGATGTCAGTGCGCCGATAGGAAATGTGTCAAAAGCGGTAAGCTACGATGAGGCAGCTGATTTTATTATTAAGCACTTTGAGACCTTTAGTCCAAAAATGGCTTCTTTTACAAAAAAAGTGTTTGAGGAAAGTTGGATAGAGGCCGAAGATCGTCCTGGAAAACGGCCAGGTGGCTTCTGTACAAGTTTCCCCGACTCTAAGCAAACGCGTATCTTTATGACCTATTCTGGCAGTGCATCCAATGTGGCAACATTAGCTCATGAACTTGGACACGCCTACCACCAACATGTCATGAACGATTTACCGCCTATGGCACAACAGTATGCCATGAACGTTGCGGAAACGGCATCGACTTTTGCTGAATTGATCGTGGCCGATGCCTCAATTAAAGAAGCCCAAAATAAAGACGAGAAAATTGCATTACTAGATAATAAAATTCAAAGATCAGTGGCCTTTTTTATGAATATTCACGCTCGTTTTATTTTTGAAACTGCCTTTTATGAAGAGCGCAAGCGCGGCCTTGTCCCAGTCTCACGATTAAATGAATTAATGGTACAAGCTCAGAAAGAAGCATACAAAGATGCCTTAGGGTCCTACCATCCCCATTTGTGGGCATCAAAACTGCATTTCTACTTAACCCAAGTCCCTTTCTATAATTTCCCATACACATTTGGATTCCTGTTTAGTGCAGGGGTTTATCTGAAAGCGATGGAAGAAGGACAAGATTTTGAGAATCGCTACATCGCCCTTTTACAAGACACTGCTAGTATGACTGTGGAACAATTAGCGCACAAACACTTAGACGCTGACCTCACAAGCACAGCTTTCTGGGAAAGCGCCATTCAGTTAGTATTGCAGGATGTGAACGAGTTTTTGACATTAACGAATGAGTGATTATATTTGCTAAAACGACATGTATATGATACCTTAGATCAAGCATTGTCACGCTCAGTGGCAATGCTTTGTTCATGTATATTGTTGTGTAACCTTCGGCAAAATAGGGTAAAGTGTCCTATGAACTCTACAATCTTTTATTGTAAATGACATAAATCAAAGATTGCTCAAGGTTGGCACCATCACAAACAAACATTGTTTAAACATTCAAAGGAGGATTTATACGAATGGATAAGAAATTAGGGGTCGTGTTTTACGTCTCCGTTATTATCACGGGGCTATTTGTCCTCTGGGGATTCTTTGCTCCTGCCCAACTCCAAAATGTGACAGGAGACATCCTGAACTTTATTACTAACACATTTGGTTGGTTTTATTTATTTGCTACTTTCATGTTCTTGATCTTTGCCTTATATCTTGCTTTTGGTCCTTATGGCCGTATCAAGCTGGGAGAAGATGATGAAGATCCTGAATATGGCTACATGTCATGGTTAGCCATGCTGTTCTCAGCCGGAATGGGTATCGGCCTCGTTTTCTGGGGGGTTGGCGAACCTATGTATCACTTCTTCACCCCACCCACAGCTGATATCGAACCAGAAAGCGTTGAGGCTGCCAGTACAGCGCTCAGGTACTCTTTCTTCCACTGGGGGCTTCACCCATGGGCGATATACACTATCGTTGCGCTTTCATTAGCGTACTTCCAATTTAGAAAACGTGAATCTGGTGTCATTAGTTCAGCCTTCCGCCCTATACTGGGTAATCGGGTGGACGGATCTATCGGGTACACCATCGACACCTTAGCTGTTATTGCCACTGTGTTTGGTGTGGCAACGTCACTAGGATTTGGAACGCTCCAAATTGCTGGTGGGTTAAGTTACGTTCTTGATATACCCAGTGGTATTATCACGCAGCTCATGATTATCCTGATAGTGACCATCTTATATATGCTATCTACCTTAACGGGTTTAAATCGAGGAATTCTCTACTTAAGTAACGTTAACTTGATCGTAGCTGGCTTGCTTTTATTCTTTGTTATTTTTACGGGTCCTACAGCATTTATCATCGAAACGTTCACAACCACAATCGGAAGCTACCTAGGAGAACTGATTCCTATGAGCTTCAGAATGACACCCTTCACAGGTGGAGAATGGATCGGCGCATGGACTATTTTCTACTGGGCTTGGTGGATTGCTTGGGCACCATTTGTTGGCTCATTTATCGCCCGAGTGTCACGTGGACGAACCATTAGAGAGTTTGTTTCTGGTGTATTATTAGTCCCAACCCTATTAGGCGGTTTATGGTTTGCCGCATTTGGAGGCTCTGCTATCTTCTTTGACTTAAACGAGGGAGCAAACATCGGTGCAGCAGTTCATGATGACCTAGATAGTTCACTATTCGTGTTACTTGAACAGTTCCCATTTGGCGCCGTCCTTGCTGTACTTGCTATTCTGCTTATCATTACCTTCTTTATTACGTCTGCCGATTCAGCCACCTTTGTCTTGGGTATGATGACTTCTAAGGGGGCGCTTAACCCTGCTTTATCTACTCGTGTCGTATGGGGGATCATTCAGTCTTCCATCGCAGCGGCATTGTTACTGAGTGGCCATTTCAGTGAAGAAGGTGACGGACTAACAGGGTTACAAACAGCCTCAATTATCGCTGCCTTACCTTTTGCTCTCGTCATGTTATTCATGGTCGTCTCCGTCAATCGTTCGCTTAGACAAGAAGTGAAGGCAGAACGTCGCAAAGAGAAACGCCGTATTCGCAAGCTTGAGCAACTTGTAGAAGAAGAGATATTGAATAATGAAGATGACGGTAGTAGCCCCGATACCAAACGTTAACGCTTGTCATCAAACAAAAGCACTGGCCGTTTGGCTGGTGCTTTTAATCTTACTTGCATAAATGATTCCACTGAAAATATGCTTAACTTCCCCTCACTGCTGAGGGTCACAATTGTTTACGTTCGTGAGTCACCCTGCTATGATAATATAAAGATTAAAACATGATGAAGCGGAGGATTGTAAATCATGAGTAAACAGCTACCACCTGGGCAAATGGAAACAAAAAAATGGCCCATCCTTCACGAAGGTGATGTGTATCAATTTAATGAAGAAACGTGGGATTTTCATTTATTCGGCGCTATTGAAAAAAAGAAGGTTTTAACATATGAAGACGTCATTGCTTTACCTAAAACGACTCAAACGGTGGACATGCATTGTGTGACCACGTGGTCAAAATTTGATACAACCTTTGAGGGAATCGCCTTGAGAGAATTCGTATCCTTGGTTGACATGGACCCAGGAGTGAATTATATACGTATTTACGGCTACCTAGACGGTGATCGATTTGGCTATTCTGCCAACCTTCCACTTGGACCTCTTATGGGTGATGATGCTCTTTTTGTTTATCGTTGGAAAGACAGCAAACATGACTGGGAGAATATATCCGCTAAGCATGGCTATCCTTTACGTTTCGTTCCTCCAGAGACGTTTTACTTATGGAAAGGCACCAAATGGGTATCAGGCATTGAGTTCCTAAAAGAGGACAAGCCGGGATATTGGGAAACGCGTGGCTATTCTATGAGTGCTAACCCTTTCAAAGAGGAGCGTTTTGCTAATCCAGACGACCTTCCGAGTGGTTATGAAGGCGCAGATGAATGGAAGTAAAATGATTTATCTTGCCTAAAAGGACACTTTTTCTACTAGGGATGTGAAACATCCCTTTTTTTACTTTTTAACCTATTTTAAATAGGAGGTCAAAAGGATGAGGAAAAATGTGATGATTGCTGAAAATAGCATACAAGTAAGAAAAGATTTAGAATATAAACTCCAGGAACTCCCCCATGCCCATTTATTGTCCAGCGTAAGTGATGGCCAGACCTTACTTGAACAAGTAAAGCAACAACAACCGGACATCGTATTCCTTGATACTCACTTGGCGAGGCTTACGGGTATAGACGCAGCCCGGAAATTAGCGCTCTACAAGCATGTGCCTCATATTATTTTTATCTCCTCCTCGAGATCCTACGCCGTAGAAGCATTTGAGTTACAAGCCATCGATTACATTCTTAAACCTATCACTCAAAAGCGTCTCATCAGCGCTTGGTTTAAATTCCTGCAACATCCACCTAAATTACCCCATTGTGATCATGCACAACATACTACGAGTACATGTTTAACAGATGCACCTCGCCTCCCTAGACTACTGCTTGAAGAAAATGAGCGCATCAAAGTCGTTCAGCCTCATTCTATTTTATATGCTGTACGAGACCACCGTGTTGTGCGTGTCAAAACGCAGCATCACGTATACACGACAAAACTGACACTTCAGCAATTAGAAGAAAAACTGACCGCCTTTCACTTCTTTCGCTGCCACCGCAGTTACCTCGTTAACTTACAACACGTCCAAGACATCATCCCTTGGTTTAACGGTGCTTACAATATTGTGCTAAAAGATAAGACTCAAACGACAATACCCGTTAGTCGGTCAAGTGCCAAAGAGCTTTTAGATTATATGGCATTATAGGAATACAGAAAACAGCTAGTAACACAGAGTACATTCCTCTTAACATAACGATGAAATATAAAGAATAAAACCATTTAGACTTATAATTCAACCTTTCGAGCATTGATTATGACATTTTACACTTAATTGTACAAAACATCTAAACATTCTTACTACAATAACAAGAAACCGCTTGCAAAAGAGGAGGGGTGATATGTTATATCTCTTTCTGTTTATTATCCTTGTAAGTCTATTTTTAACGATCAAGTTAAAAAAAGGTTACTACCTTTGTGTGCCACTGGTATCTCTATTCATCTACTTCTTCATTCAAGTAGCCATGGTTCCAATGGGATTTAAGGAAACTTTAACATTTATTATGAGCTTGAGATAAAGGAGGGCTTGTGGTGAAAAAAGTCGAAGCTCGCGTAGCCGAAGCGTATTACAAAACGAGAGTGAAGTATATGCTTATTTACTTATCGATTTGGGCCATCGTGTCATTTGGCGTTGTAGGGACGGCAGAATTTTGGGCACAATTCACGATCAATGGGATGCCCGCTCATTATTTCATGGGAGCACAAGGGTCTATTCTCATTTTTATTGTTCTATTGTTTATTAATGCAATTGTCAATGACAAAATAGACCAGACATTCGGCATTGATCACAAACAGAATGAACGCATCAGTGCAGAGCAAGGAAACACCGTTCAGCATTAATTCTAAGAAGATAGGGGGATGAGATTTGGACACACAATTTTACGTATCACTTGGATTCATCATTGCCACCTTTACCCTGTACATAGGTATTGCCATATATAATCGTTCAAAGCAGACGTCCGATTTCTATGTGGCAAGTCGAGGAGTGCCGCCCGTTTGGAACGGTATGGCTATCGCGGGAGACTGGATGAGTGCGGCGTCTTTTATCGGTATGGCTGGAACGGTCATGATACTCGGTTATGATGGGCTAGCTTACATTATGGGGTGGACAGGCGGGTATCTCTTATTAACCTTTTTGCTCGCACCACAGCTACGGAAGTATGGACGTTATACTGTGCCCGAATTTATTGGAGATCGTTTTGATAGTCATACAGCGAGATTAATTGCCGCGATTGGTACTATGATTGTCAGCTTTGTCTATATTATTGGACAACTCTCTGGAGCTGGCGTTGTCATGGGCCGATTATTCGAAATTAATCACACAACGGGGACCATCATTGGTGTTGTTGTGATCACCATCTACGCCACATTCGGCGGCATGAGGGGGATTACTTGGACACAGGTTGCTCAGTATCTCGTGTTAATTACAGCTTATCTGATTCCCGTCATCTTCATGTCTTTACAGATTACTGGTAATCCAGTTCCCTGGGTTAGCTATGGCGAGGTTGTGTCTAATCTGGGAGCCTTGGATAGAGATTTAGGGCTTAGCGAATATTTCTCTCCTTTCCAAGAAACAAGCAAAGCACAGTTCATTGCGCTTATGTTTTGCTTAATGGCAGGAACTGCAGCGCTGCCTCATGTCATCGTTCGTTTCTACACAGTATCAACGATGAAGGCTGCCCGATGGAGTGGGGCTTTCGCTCTTATTTTTATCGGTTTGCTCTATCTGTCTGCACCGGCTTATGCGGCTTTTTCCCGCTTTATCCTTATGACGAAGGTTGCCGGAAGCCCCATCGACCAATTACCAGCGTGGGTGCAAACTTGGGTCAATACAGATCATCTTCAAATTGCTGATGGGAATGGAGACGGTATTCTCCAGTGGGAAGAATTGACCATCAGTAATGATATCGTTGTCATGGCCACGCCGGAAATTGCTAACTTAGGGATATTTGTGATCGGTTTGATAGCAGCGGGTGCCATGGCAGCGGCCCTTTCCACAGCAGGCGGTCTACTCATTGCCATATCGTCATCCTTCGCTCATGATATTTATTATCGGCTGATTAATCCGAAAGCGAGTGATAAGAAGCGACTCGCAGTGGCTCGAATCTCCATTGCCGTCGCAACCATTGTGGCTGGACTCGTTGCATTGGATCCACCCGGTGTTATCACACAGATTGTGGCTTGGGCCTTTTCTCTCGCTGCGGGGACCTTTTTCCCTGTGCTGTTACTGGGGGTTTGGTGGAAACGCGCCAACGCACAAGGGGCCATCGCCGGCATGTTATCAGGGCTTACAGTAACATTAACCTATATTATCCTAGCCAAATACTTTAATATCACCTTCTTCGGCATTATAGACACAGGTGCTGGTATTTTTGGTGCACCGGTTAGTTTACTCGCCACTTACTTGGTTTCATTACAATTCCCTGCCCCATCCCAGAAGATTCAAGATGAAGTCACAGACCTCCGTTACCCGGAACAGATGACATATAAAGATGGCCAAGTCTGGCTCGATGATTCTCAACAATCTTAGACAGGATTGGATTTATGCGTGTGTATGGCCTACTTCCTTCCTACCGCTAGATAAAGCAGTCTGGGAGCTAATCAAGAGTAGCGACTAAAAGGCGACCTCTTCACGAGGCCGCCTTTTTCGCTATGACATTCTGTTGGTTAATTCCTGAGTTTTGCCGTCCACTGTTGTACCAAATGGTGATGCCGTTCTTCATTGTAAGGATCTTTTTTCCTTTCTATCATGCGCTCTTCAAACTTAGAGACGAGCTTATTCATTCTCTTAAAGATCTTCTTCACTTTCTTTACACTTTTCTTTATTTCTTTTGGTGGTTTATGTTCATCTGCCCAGTGTATATATTTTTCTCTAGACGCCTTCGTTTCAAACTGGATGTCAAGCTGATGAAACACTTTATACTCAAAGTGTCGGCGAATTCTTTTGACTTCTTCTAAGATCTGATCATCAATATATCCTTGGTTGTTTTTCCTCTCTCCTAGTGCGATAGCATCTAAATCTAACTGTAGAAACACATCTTGGTCTTCGAGTACTTGTCTAACTGTATCTTGGCCTTCCTGAACCCAGGATATAATATGTTCCGCACTTTCTCCTAGGTTGTTTATTTCTTCAGAAGACTGTTCAGACAACCACGTTAACAACCGTTCGAAATGCTCAACCGAACCGTTGTATTTCCGCATGTCTTGTTGTACAACGTCTCCCCACTCCGCTTGAAAGCGACGATACAAATCATTATATAAATTAAAACCTTCATTTATCTCTATCGCTTTCTCTCGACTTACAACTTCATACTCACCGTCCACTACAAGAAAACCCGTTACTTTATAAGGCCCTTTTTTTCGGTCAAAAAAGTATACATTATGGTACTCAACGCCATCCTTGCGGTAAGTATAGCTAAAACGTTTGAACTCTTCTCCTTCCTCCTGATATGGTGCCACAACGGAGGAAAAGCGCGCGAGTCCTGTCGACATCATCATCTCTCCCCTCACCCACTTACATTCCTAACTAATACTAGTATCCTTGAGCTTGTCTCTCATGATTAACCTTGTTTTTCTCTAGATAAGCATCCTCGATCTGTGTGAATTTAAATCCTAGTGCTTTCGCCAAGTCCATGTATGACTGAAATAACATGGCATAATGGTCTTCATTAATGTCTTGGCTAAATGCACTGATATGGTCAAACAATCGAGCAAATGCTTCTGTTTGGGCTTGTTTATCACCTGCGGATGAAGAAGATGTATCCTCATCCAATAGGCTGCTGAGTCCTTCATGAGCTTCGTTATAATGGAAGTCAAGGCCTAATGATAATACAAAATGCAAACCATCCACGTACTCCTCTAGAATGACGTCTGTAGCAGACGGGGCTTTTGTACTCCAGTATTTGAAACATCGGGTTTCATTGGCCAACTCCCCTAATTCAACTTGAAGAGCCAATATTTTTTGTTCTGTTAATATTTGATTTTCTAGGTTATGTGTATCTCTAATTTTTTGATCGAGATCCCATTGTATATTAAATAATTGTTCTAGGTTCATTGTTATCTCTCCCCTTAATCTCAATACTACTTTAACTTATATTTCTTCACTCGTCCACGGTCATGATAAGGTTATGGTCTACTTTTTGACTTAATTGAACAGTTTTATCTGTCTCTGTGACTGTCATTGATCGTTTTTATTTTCGTTGTCTCTCCAGTTATAAGTTTGACCCGTGTCATCCCCTTCAGTCATGGACTCTTCAGTTTTTTCAATACGATGTTCAACACGATGGACCTCATCATCTATTAGGGTTTCTTTGTCGTTGTTCCTACTCGACAATATATAACCACCGATAAACAATGCAGCTAAGACCACCCAGAAAATCACCTTCCAAGTCGTCGAATGAACAAATTCCTCTGGGATAATGGCGATGTCTTCGTGGCCTAAGGTTAACATGGCCAGTTTCACACCTACCCACCCAACCACTAAATAAGCGGCCGTCTCTAGTCCAGGCCTGTTATTTAATAATTTGACAAAGAAGGTGGCGGCAAAACGCATGATGATAACCCCAATTAAGCCACCTGAAAGCACAACGATAAAGCGTCCACCATCCATCCCCCCGATCGAGGGTAAGTCCGTTGCCGGTAACGTCATCGATAATGCTACAGCAGCCAGGATGGAGTCTACGGCAAAAGCGATATCCGCTATTTCAACTTTTAGGACTGTTGCCCAGAAACCTGAGCCCGTTTCTTCTTTACTGTCTTTCTTATCTTTATCATCCTTCAATATGTATTTATGGACCAAGTGATGAATGGATAAGAATATGAGATAAATCGCACCTACCGCTTGAACTTGCCACATGTCTACAATTAAGGAAATGGCGAATAACGCACCAAAGCGAAAGATAAACGCACCGGCCAACCCATAGAAGAGTGCTCTTTTCCTCTTTTTCTCAGGTAGATGCTTGACCATAATAGCCATCACCAAAGCGTTATCTGCTGCTAAAATGCCCTCGAGTAAAATTAAGATAAGCAGGACCCATCCGTACTGAAGTAATAAGCTGGCATCCATCCTATACACTCCTTTTGTGTACCGTTTTACTAACAGATTCTGTCTTAATGTTCCCCAAAAAAAGCCGTAGCACACACGTGAATGAATCAAATTCATTCGATGTAAAACAAAAAAGCCTGCCATTCCGTGTGAATGGTCAAGCTTGATTGATTATCCATTAATGCTAGGTTCCTGTACCATTATTTTAAGCAGGTTCATCCCATTTTATATTGTCTTCTTGTTGATGTCGAGGCCGTGGTGTCTGTATGAGGGGCTTAACCTTGTACATGCGCATCGCGACCGATGTGGCTACGATCACTTTCACTGTGTCTCCAGGTATAAAGATCGCATTACCGATGAGCATCTCTAAGAAAGGCATCTGATAGACGACATTCAAGAATAGGCTACCCATAAGATACATGAGCAACATACCACCTAAAACGTTTGCCAGTGCGACCTTCCACGCATTGATCGACTGCCAATTCCTTTCCACAATATACCCAATGATGAACGCTGCCAATGGCCAGCTTAGGAGATATCCCCCTGTATGTCCAGCGAATACGGATATTCCCGTGTTTCCACCCGATAAGGGCACCGCACCGATGGCCACAAGTGTGAGGAAGACTATGATACTGAGCGCCCCCAACCGAGCACCCAATAACACACCGGCTAGCATCACACCTAATGTTTGCAATATTATAGGTGCGGGAAACCACGGAACAGGTATTGGCGGAACAAATCCCATTACAGCAACTAATGCGGCCATGAGTGATACATACATCATGTACTTCAATCTTGTTCTAGATTCATTCTGCTTCAACATTGACACTCCTCTCAATCGTAATCAGAAAAATAAAAGCATAAAAGATATGATATGTAGGGCTTTACTTATTATACTGCGAGCAAAACCATATATCAACCTTCATTTATTTTAGGTTAACATATGGTCTATAGTAAATACACCGACGTTAAAGGAAGAAAGCGGCTATGATGATACATGTTTTTACTTATAGCGTATCGATCCGATGGCCTCTCCCATATGGACTTTATTCCCCTCTTCGAGTCCTTTGTTCATAACAAAAGCACCTTCTTGGATGAGCAAAACAACGGTAGATCCAAATTCAAAATAGGCGAGCTCGTCACCCTTTTTAACAGTCGTGGTTTGTAACTGGTCACTCAACTGAATGCTTGATACATTCATTGCCCCTACTTTAACGACTGCCAGTTCTAACTGGTCACGCTTCATATATGTGATGAGACGTTCATTACGACTCAATACACGAGGCATATGCGTTAACCCAAAATCATTGACGGGATAGACTTTCCCCTTTAAATGGACGTGACGCATAACAGCGCCATCTAAGGGAGCATGAATGCGATGATAATCTGTTGGACTCAGATACAAAACGATGTATGTGCCTTGTTGATACTTAGCGGCCTCCACGTCGTCCTGTAGCATTTCGGCAATCGTGTAGCTTTGGCCTTTAATATCTAATATGGTCCCTTTCTGCACTTGTCCCACGCCAGTAATCCGCGCATCAACCGGACTCACCAAGGTGTTTTCCCTCTCATCTATCGCACGAGCCCCCTCTTTAAGGCGTCGGGTAAAGAAGGCGTTCAGGGTGGGGTATTCTTCTAACCTTTTTTCTGCCTCATCTATATTAATTTGATACGTCTGAGCGAAGGATTGAATAAAGGAACGACTGAGCTTAGACTTAGCAAACTTTCCCGTTATAGACGAAATCAGTTTCTTGGACGATAATTCGGTTAATAGCTTGTATACGGGTTTCATTATTTTACTCCTTTTAGAAAGAGGGTCCTTTACAGGAACCATGTTTTTCTTTGCCTTTTCTTTTTATTATAGTACATTTATATTGAAGAAAAAATCACGAAACGTTGAGGTGCCCTATGTATAAAAATCTACGTGAGTTTATCGACGTTCTAAGAAAAGAAAAACAAGTGGTTGAGATTGAAGCAGAAGTTGATCCTCACCTTGAGATAGCAGAAATTCACCGTCGTGTCATCGATGAAGAAGGTCCTGTCCTCTTTTTTAAAAATGTGAAGGGAAGTACATTCCCCGTTGTAACGAACCTCTTTGGTACAAAACAAAGGGTAGAAATGGCTTTTGGCCCAAAGCCTGAAGAGATCGTCAAAGGCCTCGTTGGAGCCTTGGACAAGCTGATGCCCCCCAAACCAAAAGCATTGTGGGAGGAACGTCAATTATTGTTAGATGTCATGCGCACAGGAACAAAAACGGTGCAAAAAGCGCCCGTGACGGAGGTATACAATCCTTCGTTTGATATGACATCTCTACCGGCCCTCACCAGTTGGCCAGAAGATGGCGGACCGTTCATCACCTTACCTTTGGTATATACAGAGTCGCCCGCGACAAAGGAACATAACTTGGGAATGTATCGGATTCAATTATACGAAGCCCAGCAAACGGGAATGCACTGGCAAATTCACAAAGGGGGCGGCTTTCATCATCATGAAGCGGAAGAGGTGAATAAAAAACTTCCTGTAACCTTGTTCCTTGGTGGACCGCCAGCCTTAATTACGTCCGCCATTGCACCGTTACCTGAAATGGTGCCAGAGCTCGTCTTCGCCTCTCTACTATTAGGCGAAAAACTAGGTTTACATCAGCCAGAAGAAGCGGCACATGCGCTAGTGGCAGAAGCGGAGTTTGCCTTTAGTGGACATGTTCCACCACATGTGAGACGACCTGAAGGTCCTTTTGGTGATCATTATGGTTACTATTCTCTGACACATGATTTCCCTGTGTTTAACATCGAAAAAGTATGGCACAGAAAAGATGCCATTTACCCCGCTACAGTGGTTGGAAAGCCTAGACAAGAAGATTACTATATCGGAGAGTACTTACAAGATGTGCTTTCTCCTTTGTTCCCTGTCGTCATGCCGGGGGTAAAGCGTTTATGGACATACGGTGAAACAGGCTTCCATTCACTGGCGGGAGCTGTTGTGCGAGAAAGTTATTATAAGGAAGCGATGGCTCATGCTTTCCGTATTATGGGGGAAGGACAACTCACTTTAACGAAATTCCTTATGGTCAGTGATGTTGACGTCGATTTAGCTCACTTTCCTGCTTTCTTTGAAAACATATTAGCGCGCTTTCAGCCTTCTCGAGACTTGTTGATCGTCAATGACACGTCCATGGACACTTTAGATTACACTGCCAGAGGTAAGATTAACCGCGGTAGTAAAGCCATAATGACTGGTTTAGGTGATCCTGTTAGAGACCTTCCTAGAACGTATGAAGGGGGTCATATCAATGGCCTCAATGATGTGAAAGTCTATTGTGGAGGGTGTCTCGTCGTTTCAGGAGACTCTTTTGACAAAAATCCAAACTTACCCGAGCAACTTGTTGAGCGAGGCCAAAAAGCCTTAGAGCCTTGGCCTGTGGTCTTCATTGTTGATAATGCAGAGGAAGTCGTTAGAACTCAAACCTCCTTCCTATGGACCACCTTTACACGTTTTGATCCCGCTAGTGACCTCTACGCAGACGCAGACATCGTACGGAATAAGATCGCTTATAGAGGTCCTATTATCATTGATGCACGTATGAAGCCCATGTATCCAAAAGAACTTTTTGCAGATGAAGACACGGTTAAGCTTGTTGATCAAAGGTGGAACGAGTATTTCAAATAATGAGAGACAAAAAAGGTTCGCAGTTGACGCGAACCTTTTTTACATGTCTTATGCGACACTTTTGTTTACTTTTTATGCCCTTTTTTATTCACTTCTCCTGCCTCGTTCTCCTTTTGAAAATCCGCTCTTTTCGTCAGTGGATGGTCAGCTTCAACATCTAGCTCTTCTTTTACTCTCTCAATAAAATGTTTCCGATAAGTTGGTGAACAGTATTTAGTCATCCCATTGACCATGAGACCGAGATAATATGGTGAAGGGGCGATCTCACTTTTTGCTTTATTGACGACCTGGTAGGTGTACGCCCGAATCGATTTATGACGAAGCAGCACATCAACTTCAATCCGCTCATAGGCACCAGAATCCACGCCTTCACGTTTATCTAGATCCGGTAAATGCTTTTTAGGAAATTTATATAGGACGCCTTGGACCTCATGACCTGAACTAGGAATCACGTCGGCGACGCCCCCTGCACGACTTTCTCCATACATACTGAACACGAGACGATAATCTTTTAAAATAGCGCCCCCTAATGTCCGAAATTCTGGCACCGTGCGTCTGAAATCAACTTCATCCATACAAGATCCGTAAGCAAAATAATACTCCGCCATCGTATCTCTCCTTTATCACACGATTCATTGATACAGCATATTGTCTCCTCACCATTCTAGTGCTTAAACAAGTAAAAATAATAGCATTATGGACTGAACAAAACCAATCCCTCCGCCGAGTATGGCACCAAATAAGGTCACTCTAGACAATTCTTTTTGGGCCAACTTTTGTATGAGAGCTTCTACTTTAGGGAGAGGAAAAGACAACACCCTTTTCTCCACCATGTCACTGATTTGACTTTTCTTGATGAAACTGAGGATATGCCTTTCAAACATAGGGATATTTTCTTTATACAGTGTCAGTACCATTCGGTGGAGCTGCCCTTCCCATGATTGTAACAAGGTATGCAATGGTTCGTTCGCTATGGTCTGCCACTTATGTTCTAATTGCTTTTTGATCATCTCTCGAATATCTGCCTTTTTCTCCTGTAATAAAAGGTCTCCTAATGTGGTGTTCAGCCACTCTTGTAAAACGGCCTCTGTTTGCACCTCGATTTGGGCCATTGTGTCAGGATGGTGTAGCCATTCTATTACGGTGGTCCTTAGCTTTTCCGAAATCCGATCCATGGGGACAAAACTAGACACCATATGCCCGAGCGCACCCTGCTGGCTCAATACGCCCTGTAATGACTTTGATAAAAACCGTTCTCCTTCCGTAGACAAAAGAAAGTGCTCTGCGTGTGCCATCATGGCTTTTAAACAAGCTTTTTTCTTTTCTTTTAAAGGTAGCTGCAGAAGATCCACACATTCTCTAACGGTTAACTCACTCCAATTATCTAACTTTTGAATGGCTTTCCTATCTACCATACTCTTAAGTTCATTTAACGCTTCATCTAATATATCCTCACCATTTGCCGCTGGACCTGATGATTGTTTAACCACTAGTTCGCGTAACGATCGTTCACTCTGTGTTAAACGCGTGACTTGGTTATGTAACCACTGTTCAACTTCACGCTGGAAGGTTTCTGAGCGTATCGTTTCTTTTATCGTATCTTCAGTCAGTAGCTGTTCTTCTACTAATTGACCTAGTTGATGTGCAATCTGTTTATGTCTACTCGGGATAACCCCCGGGGTAAATGGTAGTCTAAAGCGCCCAATATGTATGGGTTCATACGGTCTAAAAAGCATACGTATGGCAACGACGTTCGTCATCCCGCCGATGAACGCTCCTACCATGATACTAATGAAAACGTACAATATTTCCATATAAAGCCCATCCTTTGTCAAAGTTTCACCTAGTGTGTGCACCTTTCATAATCTATAGTATCGACTTAACCTAGAGGGGAAGAAGCCTATGAGTGAAATGAATATAACGATCACGCATACCCCAAATAAGTTAGAACGTTTTCCGACTCTACAGATTCCTCAAACCATTCTAAAAAAGTTAAGCATCCCTTCTGATCAGCCTATATCTCTCAATATAGCAGGAGATCAACAAAAAATCACTTGTTGTTCCACTTCATCAAAAAGTAGTCAAATTAGCATGGATCAACAACTTGCTAATGCGCTAGGGATCCCTGATGAGAGTCGAGTGAAGATAGGATACACCCAACAAACTCAGCAATTAAAAATCGGACCTGTACTTGCTATACTTGTCAGCACAATTTCTAAAAACAACCCACCCTATGGCAAGCTGAATAAATTTTTCCAAGAAGTGATCGTGTATGCAAGAAGTCGGCATATCCTTGCCTACGTGATTTCAGTCGAGCAGTTATTAAAAGGGGAGCGAAATGTCACAGGTTGGACCTTTTACAAAAATAAATGGTGTGAAATAACATGTCCTTATCCTCATGTTGTATACAATCGTATTGGCACTCGCAGGGTAGAGCGTTCTAATCAATTTACAGACCTTAAAGAAAAGCTGTCTCATCGTCAAGTACAACTATTTAACGCCACATTCCTTAATAAATGGGAAGTGTATGAAAAACTAAGTGATCGAAAGCTTCAGAACCACCTACCAAAAACACAGGTGTTTGGACCTCTCGCATTAAAAACGTTTGTAGAGCAGTACCCAGCCGTTTTTGTTAAACCAGTGAATGGTTCACTCGGAAATGGCATCTATCGCATCAATCGTACACCATTCGGGTTTGCTTCGCACTACACCACTAAAAATGGTCAAATTTTTAAACAGTTTAACAAGTTGAGCCAACTCTATAACTACTTAAGCAGAAGAGTGAACCCCAAAAGATATATCGTTCAGCAAGGTATACCATTAATTCAAATCCAGGGGCGCACCATAGATTTCCGTGCGCTTATGCAGAAAAATGGTTCCGGAAAATGGAGCACCACTTCTATGGTTGCCAGAGTCGGACCCGCTAACCGATTCGTATCAAACATTGCCCGTGGTGGAGAAATATGCAGAGTGACAAAAGCGCTCCGATATTGTGGTTTCAAAGATCCAAAAACTTTACGCTCAAAGCTTCTTCACGTCGCTAAAAAATCTTGTGAAGCCATAGAAGATCAGTATAATAATCAGTTCGGTGAGTTGGGGGTTGATTTAGGGGTCAGCCGTAGTGGGCATGTTTATCTACTCGAAATTAACTCTAAACCATCAAAAACGGATGATACAGTGCCATCTTCAACTGCAAAAGGGCGTCCGTCAGTACACCGATTACTCGATTATACCCAATATTTGATGAATCACTCAGCAAAATGAGGTGTCAACAATGAGTAAAACACATTTGGGCATTATGGTTCGATATCACTCATCGTATCCACCGTTTACGGAAAAATACTTCTTTAAGTTGATCACGTTATATGCACTTAAGGTCGGCATTGATGTCACTGTCTTCTCCCCCAAAACGGTCCTGTGGGGGCAGAAGCTAGTGATGGGATACCGTTACCACACCAAGCGTCATCAATGGGTTAAAGGGTATTATCCTGTTCCTGACGTGCTTTATGATAGGATACAGTATTCTAACCGCAAGCAAATCCCCACATACCATGCAGCTATTCAACGATTACAACGTCAGTTAGGATGTCGTTTGTTAGGCAAAGGATTGCCAGGTAAATGGCACGTCCATAACATGCTTAAAAATATAGATTCCATTACCCCTTTTCTCCCGGAGACAGTCCGTTATTCGGATCACTACAATTTAAGAGAGCAATTACAGCGCTATCGTTGTCTATTTTTCAAACCTGCTTCAGGTAGTCATGGTAAAGGCGCATTCAAACTGACAAGTGATGAAAAAGGTTTTCACATTCACGGTCGCAGTAGCAAGAATCAAGTTTTTTATAAAAACTTTTCCAACTTAAATACGGCCAAATTGTGGGTCAGTCGTTTTATCAGACGCCGCGTTTACGTCGTGCAACCCTACTTAGATCTCAGTAGTCCTGACGGTCATCCATTTGATATCCGTATCCTTTTACAGAAAGGACAAAAAGGTCAATGGGTTGAATCAGGGCGTGCGGCCAGAGTAGGTAAAAAAGACACATTAACATCTAATATTGATGGTGGGGGTACCGCTGTAGACGCCAGTCGTTTCTTACGTCAATACTACACAACTGAACAATACGAAAAAATCAATAGTGACATTGAAACGATCCTTACACACTTACCACCGAAATTGGAAGAGCGACACGGTCCGCTTGTTGAACTTGGTGTTGATATAGGTGTGGACCGTAACGGTAACGTGTGGATCATTGAATTAAATTCTAAACCAGGAAGAAGATCTTTTCATATTGCACACAACAAGCGTGCCTTTATCTCTGCCATCATTACACCGGTAAAGTACGCCAATCATGTGGTTTCTAAGTCTGGAGGTCGTTAGGTAAATGGAACCTAAGATTGTCACAGTTAAACAGCATCCTAGCTCAAACAATAAGGTTTTTTTATGCCCTGAGATTGCCTCCTCTTTTGAAAAGAATGCTTTTATTACGATTCATTATGGCCTGGAAAAAACAAAAGCGACTATCGTGCCTGTTAAAGATAAGGGTGTTGTGGCTTTCTCATCAAATGTGTGGCAAAAGCTAAATATCCCTTTTCCACACAAAATGCACGTGCAGGCGAAGGATAAGCGCTTATTAATCGGTCCTCTTGTCGGCATAATGACGACAGGAGTTAGACCGCATCGTACTCATCCTGTAGGGCAACGTACAGGGTTTTATACGAAATACATTCTGACCCAAAAAAACATCCCTGCTTCCTTTTTCATCTTCTCTCCAGCCGACATCATAAGTGATGATCGAGTGGTCGGGTATTTTTTACGGAAACAGGACGGTAAACTCTTCTGGTCTAGGCATGTTGTTCCTTATCCTACAGCCGTCTATAACCGTATCTTTAGACAGGGAGAGAAAATGCGTTTTGTGCATAAGGGCAAACGACGATTGGAACAAAAAGGGTCAAAAGTGTTCAATCCATCAACTTTTAACAAATGGGAAATACATCAACTCATTCATGAACGTGCAGACGTTAAGCAATATGTACCTGAGAGTGTGATTAATCCTGATTTAACCACCCTTAAATACCTTCTACAAAAATACAAAATGGTCTACCTCAAACCGGCAGAAGGTTACCTTGGATTAGGTATCGTGCAGCTCATCCAACAGCCTAAGGGCGTGATTTGTCGCTTTAACAAACAGGGGCGTAATCATACAAGGCTCTATCCCTCTCTACAATCACTGATTAAAGGCATGTTCAAGGGGAAATCCTTACGCAAGTATATCGCCCAGCAGGGCATTCGCCTTATTCATTATGAAGGGCGTACCATTGATTTTCGAGTCCATGCTAATAAGGACGTCCATGGTCAGTGGAAAATGACTGGAGCAGCAGCAAAAATGTCTGGAAAAGGAAGCGTAACAACTCACATGCGTACGGGTGGAAACGTTCTTTCCTTTGACACTGTTATACGAAGCTTTTTCTCAAATAAGCAGTACGAGAAAGTCTATGAAAATATGAAGGAAGCGGTCATCCTCTTAGCTAATGCCATTGAAGAAAGTGTGTCCGGTTATGTCGGGGACATTGGGTTTGATATAGGTATTGATCAGCAGGGCCGCCCATGGATGTTTGAAGCCAATTCGCAACCTGGGCGCCATGTTTTCGCTCACCCCAGTATGAGAGAAAGTGAACTATTAACACGCAAAGGAATACTAGAATACGCCTTGTACCTAAGCGGATTCGGGTTTACTCAGAAGGAAGTGATATCCTCATGAGAAAGCGTACCAACATTTACTATGATCAGTACAGTAATAAATGGTCTTTCAGTAGTCGACAGAGTCTCAACAGGAGAAAAGTTTACTGGGGTGCTTCTCCAGTTCCGATGAATCTTATGCGTACCTCGAGCCCACCGAAGGCCACTTCCAGCCTCCCTATGAGTGCCAGGATAGAAAAGCGGTCCAGTTATTATTACCTGGGCCCTTTGCTTGGCATTCTTACAACAAAAGGAGGAAAAAGCCCTTTTGCCGGAAATAAGAAAAATTTTATCGATCTTAGCCGTACAGGAAAACAACATGGGGCTATTGTCTTTGTATTCACCCCTGATGACGTCCATTGGGAAAATAATAGTATACACGGTTCTATGTATGACTTTAAGAAGCGCACGTGGAAGAGGGCACTTTTTCCACTCCCTAACGTTGTATATAATCGTGTCCCCACCCGAAAAAGCGAAGCATTAACTAAAGTCCAAAGCTGCATAACTAGGCTTAAATCGGCGCAAGGTGTGACCCTTTTCAACCCGCATTTCTTCAACAAACAAGAGCTATTCACATTATTACAGAATGAGGAAAGCATTCGGCCATACCTACCGGATACCAAACAACTTCAATCTAAAAACTCTCTACTAGATATGCTTAATAAACACAAATCCGTTTATTTAAAACCAACAAAGGGTAAAGCTGGCGCCGGTATTATAAAAGTGGCTTATAACAAAGAACAACAGGTCTATACGATTAACTCCCAAAAGGGTGATACACCAAAAATACTCAAAACAAGGCAATTTGATCAAGTATGGCGTTGGTTTCAGACTAACAAGTACAAATCACCTTATCTCATTCAACAAGCCATAAACCTTCACCAAATTAAACACTGTCCCTTTGACTTCCGTGTACTATTACAAAAAAATAACACCGGTCAATGGGAAGTGACCGGAATAGGGACGCGCGTTGCCGGAGTAGACAGAATTACCACCCACGTGCCTCGTGGGGGGAGAATTGAAAACCCGACACACGTCCTAAACCAACTATACCCTACCTCTCAAGCTAGTATGATTAGCAAAAAACTGAAAACATTAGCCATCACCATTGCTAAAGCGCTAGAAGGGGAATATTCATATCTCGGTGAAATGTCGATGGACATAGGGTTGGATACGGATAGTCACCTATGGTTTTTTGAAGCTAACTCTAAGCCGATGAAATTTGATGAACCAACCATCAGGAGCCAGTCACTCAAGAATATTATTGGCTATGCTCAATACAAGACGTTTGGGATAAAGAGGTGAATATGATTGTATGATTGTTCGTAATCTTACTGGGCATCAAGTAGAAAAGTACAAAAAGAAAATTGTTGATTTTATAAAAAGACATGGCGATAAAAGGATTACTAGGGAAGCCATACAGTGGGTACGCCAAACAAACGCAGCCCAAGTTGCTCAAGATGGAACCGTGCTTATGTGTGCCCTCGATCAGAATAAAGTGGTCGGTGTACTTATTGCAGTGGACTATGGTATGATGGAATCTTTTATCGTCGTGCATAGGCAATACCGTAACCAGCATGTCGCCAAGCAAATGGTCAAAGAAGTGGTGTCTAGTATGGGGAAAATCTACGGTCGTGTGGCTATGGATAATGCCCCTAGCTTAAAGGTATGCTTAGATAATGATATGGTTGCTTTTCACTTATTTGAAGGACCAACGGGTAAGCCTACCTTGTGGCTAGGAGGCGGAAATTGGAGTAAAGAAGACGTGCTGTAAATAAAAACGTCCAGGTAGGGCACTACCGTGGACGTTTTTTGTCATACATTCGCTTTGTGTTACTCGTTTAATAGCTCACATACAGCCGGGATGCAATAATATCGCCTAAAGTGCATTAACCGTATGTCTGTACCTGTCGATCTTTGAAAACGGGAATCCTAGACCGCACATCATCCACTTGAGCAAGGTCAAGGTCTCCCACGAGTAAGGTTTCACGATTTTCAGCTGTAGCAAGTACGTTGCCTACAGGGTCGTAAATCGCTGAATCACCGCATGATTCAATCTTATTAGCTACACCACATCCATTAGCGGACACCACAAACATTTGATTCTCTATCGCCCGAGCCTGGTTCAACGTACGCCAATGCAAGCTTCTAGGGTGTGGCCACTGAGCAGGCGTAAAAAGTATTTTAGCACCTTTAATCGCCTGCCCTCTTATGCCTTCTGGAAATCTTATATCATAACAAATCTGTACTGTACAAAGCACACCTTCTATTTCAAAGTTCCCTTGAGACGTCCCCGATGTAAAATACGTTGCTTCCTGACCAGGAGAAAACAAATGCACTTTATCATACTGATGAATGACCTCTCCCATTGGATTAAAGACATAACAACGATTATAAATGTCCTCTCCTTCACGCACCGCAATAGAACCCCCGACGACATATATACCTTGTGTCTTCGCTAAATCTTTCATCCATTGTATATCATCACTTTGGTCTACATGCTGTACCAGCTCGCGTACATTTTGGGGAATGAATCCCACATTCCAAGTTTCTGGTAGAACGAGAACATTCACATGATTGTCGATGGCCTGAGTTGCATACTGTGCCAACCTTTTTCTATTTTCTGCAGGCTTTCCCAATTGTGTAGCCGCTTGAATCACACCTACCCTCATCACACATCTCCTCCTCTCTCTCTATTATAAAAAAGTAGGTCAATTTACGAAACATAAATGACAGAATTGTTCATCATTATTAATTATTATACTATTCGTGTTTCGAAATAGTCACAAATGAGGTACACTATGACTAATGAATATACCTTGAGATGAGGATGTGGTTATGCATGAGTGAAATACAACAATACTTAACTGAGCACAGAGACCAACATTTAAAGGAGCTAAGCGATTATTTAGCCATCCCATCCGTCAGCGCTCTATCTGAACATCGTGATGATGTGGCTCAAGCGGCGGAGTGGACAGCTGAATCACTTAAGAACATCGGGATGGAGCATGTCCAAATCATGGACACTGGTGGACACCCCGTTGTATACGGTGACTGGCTGAAAGCTGAAGGGAAGCCAACCGTTCTCATATACGGTCATTACGATGTGCAGCCGGTTGACCCTCTAGAATTATGGGAAACGCCCCCTTTTGAAGCGAACATACGGGACAACAAAATATACGCTAGAGGCGCTAGTGATGATAAAGGACAAACGTTTATGCACATCAAAGCGCTAGAGGCTATTATGAACACCAAAGGTGAACTCCCCCTCAATATTAAGTTCTGTATTGAAGGTGAAGAAGAGATCGGAAGCCCCAACTTAGATGCATTCGTCGAAAAGCACAAGGACCTTCTGTCTGCCGATGCCTTAGTCATTTCTGATACCCCTATGTATGAAAAAGGCAAACCAGCCATTTGTATCGGATTAAGAGGGTTATGTGGTCTCCAAATCGATGTCAAAGGGCCTAAGGGTGACCTCCATTCTGGCTTATATGGCGGTGCTGTTCAGAATCCGATTCACGCCCTTGTTTCCCTTTTAGACTCCATGAGAGATGCGGAAGGCAGAATTTTGGTGAAGGGATTTTATGATAAGGTAGCGGATATGTCCCCCGAAGAAAAAGCTTCATATGATGCGTTAGAGCACAATGAAGCACAAATGAAGGATGCCTTAGGCGTACCGTCTTTATATGGTGAAAAAGGGTATACGACCCTTGAGCGCACTTGGGTACGACCTACACTAGAAATCAATGGAATATATGGCGGCTTCCAAGGAGAAGGGATTAAAACAGTCCTCCCTTCAGAGGCTCATGCCAAAATCACATGTCGGCTTGTGCCGCACCAGGACCCACAGGACATTGCCGACCTTATTCAGGCCCATATTAAGGAACATACACCACCTGGCGTAACAGTTGAAACATCGTTATTTGACCAAGGGAAGCCTTACCTTACACCGCCAGACCATCCAGCGATCCAAGCGGCAGCCAAAGCGTACGAGAAAGCATACGGTGCTAGGCCTTCCTTTACACGTATGGGTGGCTCGATACCCGTTGTAGAAACGTTTTCTCAGCTTCTACAACTACCCGTTGTCCTCATGGGATTTGGGCTACCTGAAGAAAACTTCCACGCACCCAATGAACATTTTCATCTAGAAAACTTTGACAAGGGATTAGTGGCCTTATCTGAATACTGGTTTGACTTAGAGGGAGCTCTGTAAATGAAATAAGATATATCAATCTTTAATCTGAGCCATTCACAATTTTCCACACCAAAAACCTCCTAGATGACCTTTCCTATAACAAGAACGGAAAGTGGCTAGGAGGTTTTTTTTTTCATGCCACTCATGATAAACGAGACTTAATGAGAGTCAATAACTGGTGAGGGTGTTGAGGATGTGGCTGTAGAATCTTCACCATTATGACTAGAAAATTGTATAAGAGATGATAAAGCCGCTTGTTGTGCAC
>NZ_JAERVL010000031.1 GCF_016745835.1 Caldalkalibacillus salinus
GAGTCAATAACTGGTGAGGGTGTTGAGGATGTGGCTGTAGAATCTTCACCATTATGACTAGAAAATTGTATAAGAGATGATAAAGCCGCTTGTTGTGCACGGGAGTTAAGGTATACAGCATAAAAGTCACGCTCGACAGGAAGCGTGATTAACGACTTTACACGTCCACTCTCTTTTCCCGGCTTGGCTGCCATTTCGGATACGATACCGTAACCTAAACCGGCTTCGACCATAGCGAGTACGGACTCTGTATTTTGGACTGTGGCCACACACTTTAAAGCGTCTACTGAATGGCCTAGAGCTTGTACGCCCTGTTTGGCCGCTCTCCACGTACCTGATCGGTCGCTACGAAAAATAAATGGCGCTTTTTTGATCTCTTCAAAGTCGTCGATACTCTCACTGTCTTTTGGGCCAATCACAACCAAACGGTCTGTTGCGATTAACCGCGAACCAAAGCGTTCATCCTCTGGTGCTCTGCCTATAAAGCCGATATCCAACTTTTGTTCCTTCACTAAGTCTAAGACCTCATCAGACTCGTGCACTGACAACTGAACTTCTATACGTGGATACTCGGCAAGGAAGTTTCTGAGTATTTGGGGTATCAGGTAGGTACCCGGAATCGTGCTGGCGCCAATTTGGAGTAAGCCTGTCAGCTCGCCTTGAAAAGCTTGGCATGTTAAAAGTAACTCCTCCCATTCCCTCATGAAAGAAGACGCTTTATGATACACTCTGCGCCCAACCTCTGTCGGTTCAAGTGTCGCTCGGTTAAGTAATGGTACACCTAGTTCTTTTTCTAGCGTTTGAATCTGTTTGGAAACAGCAGGCTGACTCATATCCTGAATTTGTGCCACAGTGGAGAAACTACGGTGCTCCACTACAAGCATAAACGTCTTAATTCTCTTTACGTTCATAAACCATCAATCCCCTCTGAAAACGCTCCCTAATTTCTTCTCAACCTATTGTAACGCTTTATGAATCCATATTGCAGCTTGTGACCCCTCTCCCATAGCAACAGTAACTTGCTCGGCATGGGCCACCATGTCTCCCGCTGCCCACACTCGGGGCACATTTGTCATTTTTGTTCTTGGATCCGTTTGTACATGCTTATTTTCAAGGCGTTCGACACCTAACTGTTTAGCCAAATCTGTTTTGACCTGATTACCTCCGAAGGCCAAAAACCCTCTCTCCGCCGTCACTTGTTGCCCGCTTTTAAGCTTAACACCAGCAAATTGCCATTCCGATTCAGTTAAGATATGGTCCACTTCTTCATTGACCACTGCAATCCCTTTTTGTTGTAGATCTTTATCATGTTTTTCATTTATGAATTTCTGTTCATGATTGATATATATCAATTCATCAGTCCAACTTCTCAATGTTAATGCCATTTGGGCACCTGAATCACCTGCTCCTAATACAATTGTTTTCTTCTGTTTAATTTCGTAACCGTCACAATCAGGGCAAATGTACACGGTTATTCCCAGGCAGGGCTTAAGCTCAGGCCATTCTGGCATCCGATCTAATACGCCCGTCGCCAACAATAATGTTTTAGCTCTTTCTGTGCGACCTTGTTTGGTTTTTAGCTCGAATGCTCCGTCTGATGTCTTCTTTGCCTGCGTTACTTCATCAGTCACAAATGCTACACCATACTGAGCTGCTTGCTTTCTACCAAGCTCCCGCAACGCTTCGCCACTGACCCCATCTGGGTAGCCCAAAATATTATGGTAAGCCCGACAAAGAGTCGACCTCCCGTAACCTGCATCAATGACGAGTACTTTATGCTCATATCTGCCCAATTGGATAGCTGCTTGTAGACCGGCAATACCTCCTCCAATAATCATACAATCATAACACACGTGATACAGCCCCCCTTTCCCTATCTTACTTTTATTATGAGCCCGATTGTCCTTCGCTACTCTGAAACAATTTGTCTATGAGCAGTCATGTGGTATTTAGTCGGTGCATACGCCAATCAAACAAACGATCATATACGTATATGGACGAACGTCATGGGTAGCATAAGAGGGTACCTAAAAGACATTTACACTTAACACGGATTGATTAGATTTGTGCTTATCAAGACATCTTTAGGTTAGGGAGTGTACAGAGCCTTGTTAACACCCTTATTATTTGTCAGTGCCACAATCATCACGGTTACAGGCGTATTATATTATTTTAAACGAATGATGGCTGATGTGAACAGTCATGTCCAACACAGCGGTGGTACATTTAATGAGGAGTATATGCACATCGTTCAAAAGCGTTTTCTATTAAGATTTGCCACCGTTGTGAGCATTCCTATCATCCTTATTATTTCCGGTTTTGTGCGTATTGAAGATACGCTACGCTTCCATAAGGTAGATGTCACGATCCCCTTAATCATTGTTATTTTTACACTATCTACGGGCATATTGGGTGTGGTCATAGAAAGAAGGAAAATAACACCTCACCTAGCGAACGCTGAGCATGAAAAAGCCCTTATCACTTCCCTAACCCTCATGGGTATCGGTTTAGTGTCCATGATTCCTATGATATCAGTCGTGGCTTTGTTATCCATGTCAGGGTAAACGACATGAAACGATAGTGCTTCGGATAATCGTAGCTCTCACAAGAAGGAGACAGTTGACAGTCGTTCGCATCAAGGAGGATATAAAGTAAAAAAGCACTTCACGGCTCACCCGTTGAAGTGCTTTTTATCATCACTGCCAATTAGCAGTCGTTTCTGAAACATTAAACTAACCGCTCAATATCACTTTCTTCCTTCAACTCATCAACATACTGTTGAAATTGCTCTTGTTGCTTTTCTTCCTGTACTAATTGCTCAAGATCTGCTTTAACTTCCTCATAAGGAGGGAAATCTTCTTGTGCACTACTGTATTGGTCGTACATGTCCTGAAGTTCTTCTTCAGTAACATCAACTTCGTCCAATTCTTGTTCCCTCAGTTTTTCAATGGTTAAGTTTGTTTCAAGTTCTTCACGAAGGTCTTCTTCAGTGTAGTTGTGTTGAGCCAAGGCTTCCTCAAATTTTTCCTGAGACCCAAACTGCTCAATTGCCGTTTGTAATTCTGCCTCCACTTCATCTTCCGTTGCGTGTAAATCATATTCAGACGCTTTTTGTAAAAGGAGTTCCTGAGTAATGAGACTTTCTAGCACCGATTGTTCAATTTGTTCAACCATCTGTTGTCCTTCTTCACTCTCCACATCCATCCCTTGTTGGGCATAGTTGTCGAGAACCATGTCAATTTGAGAATCATATGTCTCTCTTGGAATTTCTTCTCCATTTACAATCGCTACAGCATCGCCGTCAGACCCGTCAGATTGTTGGCCACATGCCGTGACAACCAATGCAAGTGCTAAAATCAAAGCTGTAGCTAAGCGTTTACCGTTTAATTTCATTAATTGATCAACCTACTTTCTTTACAGTGTCGTTGTCATTACACAATATGTCCATCATGTCTCTACACCATAACAAAAGCTGAGGGTAGAATCAATCCCCTCAGCTTTTTTCTAAGGTGAAGAGGCTCTTCGTGGCAGCACTTCACTGGATCGAGGAATATTTAACAGTAATTATGGGTTTATTCGTCACCTAGTCCTTCATCCTGTTCTACGCCTTCTCCAGGTTGCTCATCAATATTTGCAGGTTGTTCACCTTCAGCACAACCTGTAGCAAATGCGAATACACCTAATAATGACAACATTAAAGCTAATTTTTTCATCAAGGATAAAACCTCCTTAGTGATTTGACGATTTCAATTACACAGTATATAGAAGCATTATTAGGAGACTGTAATGAAATTGTTATAAAATTATTAAAAAACAATACATTGGTAAGAGAAGCAGGATAAGGCTTGCCTAGCTGTTTATGTCATTTCATAGTGTATATACAATAACAAATGTTGTAAAAATACACCATTATACTTTTTCTTCCTTTGAGTTTTTGTATGACTTAGTCTATCATAGTAGATGAATCTTCTTCACATAGACAGAGACTTCGTTGTCCATCAAATCATCTAGAAAGGGTGGTATCATGGCACAACCTAAGTATCTAACAAAGATCGAACAGATTCCTCATTTATCTGAGGACGAGAAAGCTGCGCTGAAAGACGTTGCGCAAAAGTACGTTTTCCGGGTCAATGAGTATTATCTCAATTTGATTGACTGGGCAGATCCGGATGACCCTATACGCCGATTAGTCATTCCAACAACCAACGAGATGAACGAATACGGTCGTTGGGACGCATCTGATGAGGACACAAACTATGTTGTCAAAGGCTGTCAGCACAAGTATCGCACGACAGCTTTATTAATTGTGTCTGAAGTATGCGGCGCGTACTGTCGTTACTGTTTCCGTAAACGTCTTTTCCGCGCAGACGTCAAGGAAGCAATGTCTGATGTATCTGAAGGACTGGAGTACATCAGAAACACCCCCGAAATCTCCAACGTTCTGTTAACAGGTGGAGATCCTCTTATCCTATCTGCTAAGAAGTTACGTATGATTATTGAAGAATTACGGTCTATGGACCATGTTCAGATTATACGTATCGGATCAAAACTACCTGTATTTAACCCCATGAGAATCACCGAAGATGAAGCGTTACTTAACTTAATTCGTGAGTATTCAACTGAACAAAAACGGATTTATATTATGGCTCACATCAATCATCCAAGAGAAATTACAGACGAGGCACGTCAAGCTTTCAAAGCATTGCATGACGCTGGCGCTATTGTCGTTAACCAAACACCAGTCCTCAAAGGCATTAATGATGACCCTGAGGTATTGGGCGAACTCTTAGAAAAACTATCTAGTGCAGGTGTGACACCTTATTACTTCTTTGTTAACCGTCCAGTAGCAGGAAACGCTAGCTTTGTACTCACCTTAGAAGAAGTCTACAACATTGTAGAACAAGCAAAGGCGAAGACGTCCGGTCTTGGTAAACGTGTACGTCTCTCAATGAGTCATACTTCTGGTAAGATTGAAATCTTAGCCATTGAAAATGGAAAGGCTTACTTAAAGTATCATCAATCCAGAGATGACGAATACGGCAAATTTATGGTGTTAGATTGTCCAAAAGATGCAACATGGTTTGATGAATTACCAGGAAACGAACAGTATTGGACGAAACCGGAAAAGAGAACTGACGATGTTGTCTCTGTTAATGAATTGGAAGATACACCTGTGAAGAAGAAAGAGAAGATAGGCTAATTTTATTTTACAATCTTTATGATTAATCATACGATCATATCCATCATCACTAGATTACATACATCATGATGTTAGCACCACGTGTGTTTAAAAAGCACCTCTCTTATTTACAGGTGGCCTTAATGTAAATAAGAAGAGGTGCTTTTATCTACTTAGAATGCTGTCATTTGTGCACTTTATCTATTATTTTACAATCATAACAGGACAACTCGCCCGTTTGGCCACTTTGTGACTGACACTTCCCAATACCATCTCCTGAAAATGATTTAATCCTCTACTGCCGATGATGACCAAGTCTACTTCCTGGTCATTGGCATACTTTACAATCGTCGGTCCAGGCTCTCCACGGATAAGCTTGACATCATAAGGCACACCTTCTTTTTTTAATAGCGCTTCTATACTAGCTAATCTTTCAATTCTTTTTTGCTTTAAAGCTGTTGCATCTAAGTTCTGTAATGCATCGGTCTTAGATATGGCATGATCGATAACATATATGACTTCAACGTGCGCTTCTTCGTTTCCCTTTGCTAATGTAACCGCTTTCTCAGCTGCGCGAAAAGAATGGTTGGAACCGTCAGATGCCAATAATATGCGTTTAAACATTTTCCTTCACCTCTACTTATCCCCTTAAGGTCTTATACACACCATATCCAATCAATGGTTTAAGCCCTATTATACTAGAATACTGTTGCTCATTAAAGGTATCATTTCTGACCACAATAAAAGCCACCTCACACCCTTCAATCATTTGAAAGCGTTATGAGGTGGCTACACCAATGACTATGATCCTAGTGAACCAAGTATCTTTTGTCTATTGCATATATTTAGCGTTTATTTAGTGCACTGAAATTTCTGCATCGGGCTTACGGTGACTTGCTAATTTGTGAATCAACGCTTCGCTTGAATCATTCATTCCTGTCAAAGTCACATCAGTGCCGTTCGCTCGATATTTAAGCACCACTCGATCTATCGCATCAACGGCTGAATCATCCCAAACGTGAGCACCGGTCAAGTTAAGTTCCACGTGCTCTACAGGTTCTTTAAAATCAAAGTGAGCGATAAAGTCTGTGACTGAAGCAAAGAATAATTGTCCGTGTACATGATATACTTTACGCGTCCCATTCAAGGTGTTTGTGATGTTCACCTTAGAGATTTTAGCGGCGAAGAATATGGCACTTAATACGATGCCTGCAAACACACCTTTGGCTAGGTCATGTGTCACAACCACAGTTACAACGGTCACAACCATCACAATCGCATCTGTTTTGGGCATGACACGCATTGCTTTGAGCGATGACCAATCAAACGTTCCAATTGACACCATGATCATCACACCGACTAAAGCAGCCATGGGAATCTGTACGACCAGATTACCCGTCACAATAATCAGGAACATGAGGAAGACACCCGCGACCAATGAAGACAAACGCCCTCTTCCGCCGGACTTCACATTAATCACAGATTGTCCAATCATGGCACAGCCGGCCATACCTCCAAAGCAACCACTGACAATGTTAGCGATCCCCTGACCTCTAGATTCCTTATTCTTATCACTTTCTGTATCCGTCATATCGTCGACAATCTTAGCTGTGAGTAAAGACTCTAGCAAACCGACCATAGCTAACGCAAACGAGTAAGGGAAGATGACCATCAATGTTTCAAGTGTAAGCGGAATTGAAGGTAAAGCAAACATCGGTAATGTCTGAGTCAATGATCCCATATCACCCACCGTTTTTACGCCGCTCCCTGTCATAATGGCGATCGCTGATATGACAATAATAGCCACCAATGGAGACGGTATTGTCTTATTAATATAGGGAAACAGATAAATAATAGCCAAAGCTCCAGCAACCATGGCATACATGACCCATGACTCACCAACAAAGTGTTCAAGTTGAGCCATGAAAATTAGGATGGCTAATGCATTGACGAATCCGACCATGACCGATCGTGGTACAAACTTCATGAACCGCGCGAGTTTAAACACCCCGAATAAAATCTGTAAGATCCCTGTTAGTATCGTGGCCGCTAATAAATACTCTAGCCCCCACTCTGCGACTAATGTAACCATCAAGAGTGCCATCGCACCCGTTGCTGCCGAGATCATACCAGGTCTACCACCTACAAAGGCAGTCACAACAGCTATACAGAAGGCCGCATATAGACCCACCATCGGATCTACTCGTGCAATGACAGAGAATGCAATGGCTTCTGGAATCAGGGCTAATGCAACCACGATGCCCGCTAAGATATCCCCTCTTACGTTTCCGAACCAGGATTGTTTGACCGCTTCATAGTTAATGGACATGACGTACACCACCTTTCTGTCATGTTATAGTCTAAAAGGGAACAGCCCCATAGGCCGTTCTTCCGTTAAAAACTAGACTATAATAACATAGAAAGATGAAATGACAAAATAGCATGTAAACGTACGTCATGTCAATCAAATTTAATTATTCAGCTCCATACTCTCTCACGCTCCTTAATGTGAATTCTTCAACTATAAAGTGAAACTGGATCATTTCTTCAACTGTAAAAGTATGGAGGACAGGATGATCTTGCCAATGTTCGTGGAGAGTGAGAAGATAATTAATAGCTTGTTCTTTGTTCTGTAGCTCGTTAAGCATGTTCATCACCATTCATCCGATTCACCACCTATGCTTGTGGGTGACTATCAAGATAATGCATTCCCTTTCATGTCACCGCTGATTTTTTCCCAGTGTCATGGGGTTCTCCATCAACGAATAGATGATCGACAGATACATGGAAGTATCTCGCAATTTTACTCGCTAAACGTAGCGAAGGATCTCGGTCTCCTCTTTCAATGGCACCGTACATTTGTGGTGTAATGTTGAGATCTTGAGCCACTTTGGTTTTGGTTCGCTTGCCTCTCAGTCGAATCAGCTTTGTGCGCATGCTAACACCCCTCCCATTTTGAATATGTATACTCTTATAATAATGACGCATAGTGTTTCTGTCAATATTTATCAGAAACCTTTTGTTTCAGTTGTGGAATAGAAACTCTTTGTTTCTTATAATGGATTGTATAGAAGAAAAAGGTGGTCATAGCATGTTTGGTAAGCGCTTAGCATCTCTTCGCAAACAGCAAAATTTAAGTCAATATCAACTCGCTAACGAGTTAGAATTTTCTAGAGGTCAAGTCGCCAATTATGAGCAGGGTAAACGTCAACCTGACTTTGCTACGCTTATCAAGTTAGCGGATTACTTTGATGTCTCGACTGACTTTTTACTTTGTCGCACAGAATATCCCGGCTCTCATATCAAAGAAAGCAGGGGGACTTATAAACAACATGATAGTGAATTTGAGATTCAGTTAAGAGGCATTGTCGATCGAGATGATGATACGAAGGCTTTCTTGCAACAGTACCTGAACGCTCCAGAAGAGAAGAAAAAGCAAATTAGAGATTTCACGACTTTCGTATTGGATCAAGAAACTCGATAAAGTGATCAGCAAATAAGCCCCTCCAATGATGGAGGGGCTTTAAGTTTGATTAACCACGGCGGCTCGGTTTATCAATAATCCCTTTTTTAATCGCTTCTTTAACAGCCTCTTGACTTCGGCTGACACCCAGTTTTTTAAATACTTTGTTCAAATGCTTTTTAATCGTACTTTCTGTAATAAAGAGCAACTCTTGAATTTGTTTTTTTGTTTTCCCTTTTGAAACCAGTGTAAGAACCTCTTTTTCGGATCTCGTCAATAGGCTTTCAAACTCTTTTTTTCTCGCCATCCTTATTTCTTGTTTAATTTTCTTAGCAATAGAAGCGTGAATAGAAGACTGATCGTGATAGGCATCACGCACAGCTTTGGGTATGTCTTTATAGTGATTCTTAGTTATATAGTTATCAACCCCTTCAGCTATTGCGTGTTTGATGACTTCAACATCCTCAAGATTGGTTAACATAATAATCTTAGCCTGCTCATCATGCTCTAATATCTCAGCGGCAACCTCAATGCCATCGAGTTCATTTTCCATTAAATTAATATCAATCAGCATGACGTCTACATCAATGGATGTCGCTAACCTAATAGCTTCTGCCTTATTCGTTGCCGTTGCAGTGACGGTCAAGTCGACTTCACGATGAATGTAATCAGTGAGGCATTGTAGCCATGTTGGATCGTCTTCAACTAATAAGATCTTTATTCTGTTCAACGGTTCCATCTCCCTTTCCCTTATAATCAGTAAGCGAATGGACGGTTTGATGAACGATTCTCTTACGCGGAATATGGACATAAACGGTTGTACCATGCCCTATCTCACTATGGATTTGTACACTCCCGCCATGTTTGATCATCACTTTGTGACAATAGCTCAAACCAAGACCGTAGTTACGAGATTTATTCTTTGTGGAGAAAAAAGGGTCAAATATAACAGATAGGTTTTCTTTGGAAATCCCCACGCCTTCGTCTCGTACCACAATAACTAGATCTTTTTTGGTCTCGTCAATATCGATATATATAGTACTTCCTTCAAGCGCCGCCTCTATGGCATTGTGTAAAATATTCGATAATACTTCCTGTAGATGTACGTTATCGACATACACCTCAACGTCCCCTTCATATAGTTTAACAACGTTCATCTTTTGTTGGGTCAGTATTGTATCTAATCTGATGAGCACCTGATTAAGACAATCTTCTAGACTTACATTGGCTTCATGGAGTGTAAAGTCTTTCAATAGGTCCTGTATTCTATCTACCATATTCAACACGTGCTCTGAGGACATCATCAACTGCTCTGCATCCTGGGCTATTTGGGGTTGTTTTTCTTTTTCGGCCGTGTATTTAATTTTATCGGCTAGGATGTTGATTTTCCCAATTTCGTTTTTAATAGTATGGTTTAATATTGACGTGCCAGAGTGCAACGAACGCATGGTGTGATCGACATCGTCATGCTTTTCAAATTTTAATTTCACTCCCAAAACACCATGTTTGGCACCAAACACAATAAAAGCCACAAATATTAATACGATGACAAACGTATTATATCGCCAGACTTCCTCAATATGAAAACTTCTTAAGATATAATTGGTTATAGCGTAAGAAACGACGGGTGTGACAATCACGATGTTGGTAAATAATCTGCTCGTACGCTTGAGTGGGTTTTTTTCCGTTATAAATTCATAGATGAGGAGAGCACTCCCTATGAAGGTATAGGGGACAGCCCAAAACAAAAAGACAAAGAAGTTATACTCTAATGTTGGGAATAACGGTGTGACGTAGAATGTGTACCCCACCGGGAGTATGAGGAGAATCTTCAACCGACGCTTCATTTTCTCTGTGAAACGACGGCTGGAAACAATCGCAAAAACAATAAAGGCGTAAGGCAACCCACTTAAACAAATAATGGACGTGATCGTCTCGGTAATGGCCAAGGAACGCAATAACAAACCTTGTTCCACGCCCTGAGTTTGGAGATACGGAATGACGGTTTCTCCAACAAAGACTGAGAAACCTGCTAGTCCACCAACAAAAGCTGTTAAGCTTGCCCATCTGGTAGGCTCACGTTTGGGATCCGTCCATATGAGGATGGCCGCAATAATCCATAAGGATACGAATATAAATAACATAAGATCACCTAATATACACTTTATCTTAAGTATATTAGAGTTTACACAAAAAGCAACGCTTCAGTACAGTTGTGTGAGAAAATCTAAAACCCAAATAGCCCCTTCTGTTAAACAAAAGAGGCGCTGTGAGGCTCATTTAAGTATTTTCTGAATGATGAAAAATATCTTTAGTTATATTCAACTATTTTCATAGGCATTTGATTTTTGCCCTGCGTTGTGTATATATCGCCGATATATATATGAGGATCGTGTCAGTGGTGATTCATTTTTTTCCACCATTTTGTAAATGCTTTAATTCCCTGATCCATACTGACCCTCGGTTCATAACCGAGCTCTCTTTTGGCCGCCGTAATATTGAGAGTTTGGCTCTTTGAAATCATACCCACACAATATCTCGTGAAAGGCGGTCTCTTCTTCAAAAATGTCTTATTTGCGAGTTCAGTAAAACCTGCTAAGATATACGCTTCAGCATAACTGACAGGCTTGGTATTCAACCGCTCATCGAGTTCCTTGAATACCCGTTCTAGTAGGTCATAGAGATATAAGGATTCTCCGTTACTGATGTTATATTTTTTCCCTAGAGTCTCCTCTGGTGCAGCCATACATAACAAAAGAGCATCGACCACGTTATCCACATAAGTAAAATCTACTACGATTTTTCCACCCTCAATGATCGGGATACGAGAACGATTTAACGATATGAGACGAGCCAAAACTGTATCACAAGAAGGTCCAAATATCGTCTTTGGACGGATTGTAATAACAGGTAGGCCCTGTACAAAGGCCTGGTCGATAGACTGTTCAGCAAGAAGTTTTGTTTTGGCATACGCATTAACAGGGCGTTTGGGTAGGGGCTCATTCTCTGAAATATATAAACGGTGAGTATAGTTAAAGTAAATACTTGGACTGGATACGTGAATGAGGCGTTTGACGTTGTGTTGTCTACAACCTTCAATGATATACTGTGTGCCTAACACATTTTGAGCATAGAAGTCTCGATACTTCCCCCATGAAGAACATAACTCATCGCAGTGGAAAACATAGTCTTGTCTCTGACAAGCGTCCAGCACTTGCTCTCTATCATCCAGAGAGCAGGATAAGTACCGTATTTCTCCCTTATGTTCGTGATCATGCCCCATAGGATGGTCAACAGTAGCCTGATCCTGATCCTTATCATACCTAAAATTTCCTTTTGACCCTTCCTCATTGTTCTTTTGTCCGGCCACATCAAAATCTTTTGTCTTAGTTCGTTTACCGTGCTTACTTAATTTGCCGTTCTTATCAAGTAGATCGTTACCCATAAGCAACGTCACATGATAACCTTTTTGGGAAAGCCGTTGTGCTAAGCTCTTGCCAAGTAATCCTGTTCCCCCCGTAACTAGAATATTCATTCTCACCATTCCTTTATTTCTAAACCTCGGACCACGGCTGTTTAAGGTCACAACCTTTTCCAATGTTATGCGTTAAAGTAAAATCCCAGATTTAGGAATATTCAATAATAAACTCTTGTTATAATTTGTCGTTATTTATACTTTACACGCTCTTTAGGTCGAATGGGAGGTGAGTTTTTACCTAGAACTTCTCCTTTTTAGTTCTATATTCATATAGAACTACACACACTAGGCCAATGCGCAGGTGTCTTAAATCTCAATTTAGACACACCTTTTACGTGCGAAAAAATGTGCGTAAAACGATGTAAAGCCTCTACAAGAGTACTATCATTAATATAATCTTTTTGTGTAACTTTCGCCTAGATATGCTTCAACCTCTTGAGGTGTAAAGTCAGGAAGGTTTATATGAGCTGATAATATTTTAGGAATGGACGGCAGATCGTCCTGGTTAGGCCAAACTTGATGATGCCAAAGGTTAGCGCGTTTGAAGGCTTTAGCACAGTGGATAAAACATTCCTCCACTTCAACTATAATACCTAGCTTCGGCGTGACACCTTGTACGGCCATGTGTTCTAACAGTGACGTTTGTTTTGTAATATAAGCTTTCCCGTTGATACGTAAAGTCTCCCCTAAGGCTGGGATAACAAATACGAGACCAGTATGAGGATTTTGTAAGATATTTCTCATAGTATCCATTCTTTTATTTCCACGACGATCAGGGATCATGAGGTGTTTTTCATCGTAAACGTGAACAAACCCTGGCTCGTCTCCTCTAGGAGAAACGTCGCATCTTCCGTTGCCGTCAGCAGTAGAAATAAATAATAAAGGCGACTTTGCGATAAAAGACTGACAATGCTCGTCCAAAATCGGGACGGTTTTTCTTTTGATTTTTTCTGAAGGCTCGCCTACTAGCGTTCTGAGCTCTTGCTCTGTGTGAACGATGTCTGCAGGTGAAAGGGCTGGCATTGAGGACATTGTTTTTCTCCCTTCTGAATGACATATATGAATAAAGTAAGGTTGCCTAACAACACAACACTTAGATAATCATTTATTCGTTACTTCTGACCATTATCCCTTTTTCACCAAAACAAAAATACCCCCTTCTGATCGAAAGGGGTCAAATGGTGATAACTTATAAAAACCTGCGATGCACCTTTTTTCCGTCGTGCGTAAAAATGACTTCTCTATCTTCAATTATGGTGCGTATATGCACGGGGCGATCCCACAGTGTGTTGAGATAGGGTAATGTTTTTTCCACATACTTAACGTCGAGTTCCATCCCTTCGAAGTAATGTTGAATTAATAGTTCCCCTTTGTGTAAGTAGTCCCCGTCTTCTACCATGAGATATGGAAAACCACCATTCACCCTCATGCTCACAAGTTGATCACGTACACTCTCCCAGTCTTTCTCTACTATCGTGTAATCTTGACCTTTTTTCTGAAATAAATACAGATCTAAGTCCTCCACAAGGTCCTTTGTCAGATAATTGCGAATAAAGGAGATGTCCCCCTCTATCTCTCGAGCTTCAAAGATTTTATTTCGTCCTTCTCCTGGTTTTGCACCTGTGCGTTCCTGTTCTTCTTTTGTGGGTTTATCCCAGCGACGTTCGATGTCTTCAAACATTTTGTAACCTAGATGGTAAGGGTTAATATTGGTTGTTGACGGTGCTAATACTGACGCATTTAGCTTAGCAAACTCAATCGTTTCTTCTTCGGTAAGGTTTAATTCCCTCATAATACGCACATGCCAGTATGATGCCCAACCTTCATTCATTATTTTTGTCTCTAATTGAGGCCAAAAATACAGCATTTCATTTCGCAAAATAGTGAGAATGTCTCTTTGCCACTCTTCAAGATGAGGGCTGTGTTCAATCATAAAAAGTAACAAGTCTTTCTCCGGCTGAGCAGGAAACTTATTACGTTTTCTTTTCTGTAGATCCTCCTGATGTCGATCCACGTCCTCATCCAAGCTCCAGAGATCATCATAAGGGCCTCTAGGTTTATCTTTCTTCTTCAACGCTTCTTCAACTTTACGGTCTTTCTCTTCAAGCTTTTTACTCCATTGCAGTTGTGGTTTTAGAATAGACGGTTCGATGTGTTCTTGTATAGCTAGGCCAGCATCTAATATACGCTCCACTTCTTCTCTTCCGTACTCCATCTCATAATGACGAATACGTTCAGCACTAGCGGCCATGCTTTCAACCATATCTCTAGAGGTATTAGAAAATCGAACATTATTCTTGAAAAAATCACAATGGGCGAGGACATGAGCGACAATCAGTTTATTTTGAATCAGGCTATTTCCGTCTAATAGAAAGGCGTAGCAGGGGTTACTATTGATGACTAACTCGTAAATCTTACTCAGACCGAGGTCATACTGCAGCTTCATTTTGTGAAAGGCTTTCCCAAAGCTCCAATGCGAGAATCGTGTCGGCATACCGTAGGCTCCGAAAGTGTAGATAATATCCGATGGACATACTTCATATCTCATAGGATAAAAATCTAGGCCGAAACCCTCAGCAATCTCCGTAATCTCTTCGATTGCTTTCTCTAGCTCTTTGCGTTCCGTTGGGTTCATGCAATTCCACCTGCCTCATTTTACAAACTTAAGCACACCGATAAGTGTAGCGCCCTAATTGTAGCCACCATGCTAACGTCGTATTAATATACTATGATGGTGACAAAGGGTTATGCTACACTTAAAAGTGACGACATTGTATTTAAAGATGAGGCTAAAGTAGTATGCACCGTAGAGCCTGAGAAATGCTAACCATTCGGATGAACTTTATTCTCATAAATCGGTGTACCTGTGACCTTGATATCATTGCCGACCATGGATACGGTTACCTGCCCTAATTGAAACGCTTGTCCCATATCCTCTATTTCTAGTCCTTTAAAAGAAGTCAGGGCATCTGTTCCGCCTAGTATTTTAGGCGCTATATAGGTAACAACTCTGTTCACGAGATGTTGTTTTAAAAATGCCCCGTTGATTTGACTCCCCCCTTCAACTAATACAGAAGTGATATGTTTTTGAGCTAATACTTTAAGGACTTGATCTAAATCAACTTGTGAGTCAGCACCGGTGACAATGACCTCACACCCCATTGAAGTTAATCTTTCCTTTTTCTCAACGTTGGCGTTTTCAGTTGTAAATATCATCACCGGCGCTTTCCCATCATTTATTACTGTTGCATCATCAGGTATGCGAAGAGAGGAATCTAAAATGACGCGTACAGGATGTCTACCTTCACCTGAAGGAAGACGTGTCGTTAACTTGGGATTATCCGCTATCACCGTTCCTACGCCTACCAGTATAGCATCATGATGATGTCTTAGCTGATGAACCTCTTCTCTAGCCTTGTCACCAGTCACCCACTGGCTGTGTCCGGTGTGGGTTGCTATTTTGCCATCTAGGGTACTGGCTGTTTTTAGGGTAACAAAAGGGCGCTGTGTTTTTTTAAAGTACTCATACCATTCGTTTAGCTGTGACGCTTCTTGTTGCATCACCCCAACATCCACTTCAATACTTGCCTGTCTTAATGTTTGAATACCTTGTCCTTGCACTCGTGGATCGGGATCAAAAGGTTGAGCAATCACAACTCTCTTCACTTTTGCATTGATTAAGGCTTCTGTACACGGAGGTGTACGTCCATAATGGTTACATGGCTCTAATGTAACGTACACCGTACTCCCTACCTCGTTACCCTGTGCCATTCGAAGCGCGTTTATTTCTGCGTGAGAACCACCCGCTATTAGGTGTGCCCCCATGCCGACGATGCTACCGTCTTTGACAATGACACAACCGACAAGAGGATTGGGGCTTGTTTGACCCCTTGCGCTTTTCGCTAGCTCTAAAGCTAAGTTCATATAATACTCATCGTTCATTTTCTTTCCTCCAATGGTTGTCCTAAACCCATATACTCTTGAAGTTATTTTTAAGGTTGACTTATTTTATGAGCCGATTCCCAAGGGTTATTTCCCTACGAGAGATGGTATGATTGAAGGTTTCAATTTTAGTTTCCAGATATTTTTGGTTGTACACGGAGACCTCTCCCACAGCACTTTCAACACGTTTAACGTCCACTTGACCTTGTCGTAGATAAGCCTTTTTGTCTGGGTTATTAGTTAAAAGCGTGATCGGTCTTTGACGTAAATGCTTTAGCACTAGTGCGACATCACCGTAATCTCGTTGATCAGGTGCATAGCCTAAAGCAACGTTTGCTTCGGCTGTATCTAAGCCTTCTTCTTGCAACGCATAAGTCATTGCTTTACTGAATAGCCCGATACCACGTCCCTCATGATCTGCAACATATATTAGAGCACCTGCGCCATATATGATGATCTTCTGTAGAGCAGATTGAAGCTGACTACCGCAGTCACAACGTTGACTCCCAAATATATCTCCTGTGTGGCAAATACTATGAACACGCACTGCTGCTTCTTCTGCATGAGCAAAGTCTCCATATACTAGAACGGAACTTTGTTGCAGCTGAGCCAAATTTTTTTGAGGCAGCTCCTCTATTAATTCTTTTGGATCTTCTGTCATATTATCCTCTTTCAACCATGTATACCACTTGAGAGTATGATCTTCACCTTTTAGTTTCACTGGTAGATTAACTGGCCCAAAAAGATACAAAGGATGGCCATCATCGTCATAAAGTAAAGATAAACGGGAAGCCAATGTATCTTTTATTTGCTGCTCATAAGTTATCTTCATGATAAAAAAACCTACTTTCTATTGTATTCGTTGTGCCATAGCCAGTATTTTCTTAACAATGGTCAGGTTTGAATCAACGACATTGACACTACCATCATAAGAGACTGCTATAAAATAACGATCGTAACGTGTTATGCTACTGATACCATTCCTAGCTAATGTTTGACGAGTGATGTCTCCTGACTCTAAATCCACCTTGACGATATTTCCCCAGTAATCTCCTACGACGACTGTTAGTTCATCAATAAAACTGACTGATTTGAGAGATTTACGGCCTAAATTATACGAATATAGTAGCTTTCCTGTATCAAGCTCAAAAACCTTGACTGAGAAGTCACGAGATACACTTGCCGCGTATTTTCCAGAAGGTGAAATATCAACATCATTAATGATTGCAGTATGGCCTAAATATTGTTGAACAACTTCTCCGTTAAAATTCCATGACAGTAACTCTCCTTCAGCTGAGCAACTCACCCCTAAAGGTTGATATGGGTGTAAACGTAATGCTTTTACAGCTCCATCGTGAACTTCAAGCTTGTCCATTATCTCTCCTTTTTCATTGACCCTTACAATGGCGCCACTGTAGCATCCCACAAATGACGCTTGCTCATAGCCCTGATGTTCCGATATTCTTATGGTATTAATGGGCCCTTCTCCTATTAACGCTTCCGCTGTTTGTTGGAGCTGGCCTTGATCCTCTTTGAAAATATGAATCCTTTGATTATGGGCACCGCCAACAACAAGATTATACTTTGCACTCATCGCCACCCCGTTCATTAGAAACCGTCCGGAAGTGGGTTCAAAAATAGCCATGTCCTCCCCGCTGTTCAGGTCGGCTAATCTCATGTAGCCATCATCACTGACAAGCGCAAGTTTTCCCTCGTGATCCGCAGCTACGTCATTGAAACAAGCGTTACCTTTGACTTCTTCATGTCTCCCAATCTCCGATAGGAACTGACCGGTTATAGCATCCCAGCATAATACAGTACCATCAAAAGTTCCAGCATACACTTTTTGTCCGTCTGAGGAGAAATTTAAAGATCTTTCCCATTTAATCTGATTTTGTTCTAAATTCAATTTAAGCGATAAGGAATCAGCGTCCCAAACGAGTATCTTCTGATCGTACGCAGCGGATAAGATATCTCCGTTAACTGGTGACACCGATACTTTTTTAATGCCTGATTCATGAGCCGCTATTTCACGAATCATTTTCCCATCTTTAATATCAAATACACGTATACACCCATCATCACACCCTAAAATTACACGGCCATGGTTTGTATCAATCGCACAAGTATCAGTTTCGACTTCAAACGGCCCCCACATATTTAAAAGATTGCCAGTCTGTAAGTCCCATACGCGTAGCGTTTTATCATCCCCTGAAGAGTATATTTTCCCATCGTGATAAGCTAGAGAAAGGACATCCTTCTCATGCCCATCAATAACACGCGTTATAGCCCCTGTATCCAGATTCCAAATCAGAATGCGTTGATCTCTGGAGGCTGATACGCCTGTATGGTCATCTACAAATATAAAATCTTCTACATCATCACTATGTCCATACAATGTTTTTTCTAAATTAAATGTCGAAAGATTCCAAATTTTAATAGTATAATCTGAGGAACATGATGCAGCTCTTGTTCCATCACTGTTCACAACAATACGATTGGCTAAATGCTCATGGTAACCCAGTAATTTTATATCGTCGGTATCAAAGTTAAACCAACCTATGGCACCATCATAACCTGATGTAACTACGGCATTTTTTGTGGGCAAGTGCGTGGCGCATGTAACCGGTCCTCTGTGCTTGTTAAACACATGTTTACTTTTCGTCATAACCTGGGTTTCACTCATCTTCTAAATTCCTCCTTAATGAAGCTTTTTATATGTTTATACCACTATGTGGTTAAACAACGTGTGCTATCACCTTTTTTCTTGTGATTTGTGACTTCCTTACAGCCTGCTCGAGGTCATATGAGTTAACAATCTTTAACCTAAACGGAAAGTTTAATTTTTGTAAATAACACTGTGTGCTTCAATAAGGTCCATCATAATTATATTAAATATTGACAATTCTTACAATTTCATTATAAAAATATTGACAAAATTAGGGCTAAAGTCCCTTCATTTTTTCAAGGTCCTAGTTTCGTTTATGCTTCTAAACAGCATTAATAAAATCTCAATGTTTCATCCTCTAATGTGACAGCCCCTTCAGGCGTTATTTGATTTGTTTACTTTATTATACAATCATGGTATATATCCCTTCTTTTTCATCATTTTTTTACATTAATTTCGTAAACTTAAAGTTAATTAAAATCAACTCAATGTTTAAAAAAACCATCGGTTTAAGAACCGACGGCTTCTTTGTTTTCAGAAAAGAATGTTTTCAACGCCTGGTAAACCTCGTGTTTCTCTCGTATGATAGCGTACCGGAAACGGGGGTCGTCAATTTTGCGATAAGCGGACATAAGTGTGGAACTTCTATTATATTGATTTACTTCACCATAGCCGAACATGTTTGAGATATCCATTAATTTTTTTACCAGCTTCAAACAACGTTCGTTATCCGATGTCAGGTTGTCGCCATCGGAGAAGTGGAAAGGATAGATGTTGTAACGTTCAGGTGAGTAGCGTTCTTCGATAATCTCCAGGGCTTTACGATAAGCGGATGAACAAATCGTTCCTCCACTTTCGCCTTTGGTGAAGAACGCTTCTTCACTCACTTCTTTTGCTTCGGTATGGTGAGCGACAAAGACGATGTCCACATGCTCATATTTCGTCCGAAGAAAACGTGTCATCCAGAAGAAGAAGCTACGTGCGACATATTTCTCAAACACACCCATAGAGCCTGACGTATCCATCATGGCTATAATGACGGCATTAGAATGGGGTTGCACCACCTCTTCCCACGTTTTAAACCTGAGATCATCGATCGACATTTTCAACAGATCTTTGTCTCTTTTACCTTCCAGGGCGTTACGACGGATAGCCTCCAGAAGCGTGCGTTTTTTATCGATGTTACCCATAAGACCTTTTTTCCTAATGTCGTTAAAGCGGATATCTTTTACTTTAATTTGGTCTTTTTCCTTTTGTTTGAGATTGGGTAAAGCTAACTCCGAGAATAACATCTCCTGTAGCTGCTCAACGTCCACTTCTGCTTCGTAATAGTCCTCTCCCGCTTGGTCTCCCGCTCCCTGTCCTTTCCCTGGTCCTTGTGGCTTCCCATCTCGGGCGACGACATCCCCTACTTGACTGTCTCCATCACCTTGCCCTGCATGTTGTTGCTTATTGTAATTATATCTAAACTTATATTCATCTAACGAGCGAATCGGGATTTTAATGACTTCCCGCCCGTTTGATAAAATGACACTCTCCTCTGTTACTAGATCAGGAAGGTTCTTTTTGATCGCTTCTTTGACTTTTTCCTGATGTCTCGCTTGGTCTTCGTACCCTTTGCGATGGAGGGACCAATCATCCTTGGACAGTATAAACGTCTGGTCCTTTCGCACTGGTCATCCCTCCTTTTGATTAATTTTTCGCGTTAACGATTGAGCAAGCTACCGACATACTTCAGTAAGTCATTCGCTGAAGAAGCGGTGTATCCGTGCTCCTCTACGAGGCGGTTAATCACTTCATTAATCTTTTTCAACTGGTTCTCATCCGGGGTTTTTACGGACGTTGTAATCTTGACGACGTCCTTTAAGTCTGCAAATAGTTTTTTCTGTATCGCTTCCCGCAAACGATCATGGGTATTGTAATTAAATGACTTTCCTTTTCTCGCGTAGGCTGAGATCCGGATGAGGATTTCTTCACGAAAAGCCTTCTTCGCGTTCTCTGATACACCGATCTGTTCCTCAATGGAGCGCATGAGCTTTTCATCTGGATCAAGCTCTTCACCTGTGAGAGGGTCACGAATTTTCTGCCAATTACAATACGCTTCTACATTATCAAGGTAGTTATCTAGCAATGTCTTAGCAGATTCTTCGTAGGAGTAGACAAACGCTTTTTGCACTTCTTTTTTGGCCAGATCGTCGTATTCTTTACGCGCAATTGATATAAAATTCAGATATTTCTCCTGCTGTTCCTTTGTGATTGAGGCGTGTGAGTCTAACCCTTCCTTTAATGAACGCAAGACGTCTAACGCGTTAATATAATCCTTATCCGTATTTATAAGTGCACTGGAAATGCGGTTAATCACGTAACGTGGATCAATACCTGTCATCCCTTCATCATGGAACTCGTTATATAATTCATCCACGTCAGCTAATTTGAAACCTTCCACCGTCTTACCGTCATAGAGCTTTAACTTCTTGAGTAAATCCATGCCTTGTTTCTTTGATTCTTTGAGACGTGTCAGGACGGAGAATATGGCTGCCGCTTTAAGTGCATGAGGGGCAATATGCATATGTCCGATATCACTTTCACTAATTAACTTCTCATAAATCTTTTCTTCCTCCGTGACGGACAAATTGTAAGGGACAGGCATCACAATCATTCTGGATTGTAGCGCTTCATTCTTTTTATCACTAATAAAGGACCGATACTCCGATTCATTCGTGTGAGCAACGATGAGCTCATCAGCACTAATTAACGCAAATCTCCCGGCCTTGAAATTTCCTTCTTGTGTCAGAGATAAAAGGTTCCACAGGAATTTTTCGTCACATTTCAACATCTCTTGGAACTCCATAAGCCCACGATTAGCTTTGTTTAATTCGCCGTCAAAGCGATACGCTCGTGGATCAGACTCTGATCCGTAATCGGCAATGGTAGAGAAATCAATGCTGCCTGTTAAGTCGGCAATATCTTGTGATTTTGGATCGGATGGGCTGAACGTTCCGACACCGACGCGCTTATCCTCATTGAAAAAGATTCTCTCAATGACGACATCTTCTACTCTGCCGTTGTATTCCTCCTCTAACATGAGCTGACAGGAAGGACATAGGTTTCCTTCAACTCGGACACCATACTCCTTTTCAAAATCCTTGCGCAAATCTTCGGGGATTAAGTGCAGTGGTTCTTCGTGCATTGGGCAACCTTTAATACCATATACCGCGCCTTCATCGGTCTTGGTATACTGCTCTAGGCCCTTCTTCAGCATGGTCACGATCGTCGATTTACCACCACTCACAGGTCCCATTAACAATAAAATTCTTTTACGTACGTCTAATCGTTTTGCTGCGGAATGGAAATACTCCTCAACTAATCTCTCAATGGCACGATCGAGCCCAAACATCTCTCGGCTAAAAAACTTATATTCAGACGTACCATCTTCTCTCTCTTCTACACCTGCTCGTTTGATCATGTTATATACACGAGAATGTGCAGTTTCCGCCACTTCAGGGTTCTGCTTCACAATCTCCAAATACTCTGCAAATGTGCCTTCCCAACGTAAACTGTCCTCTCTTGTTCGGTAATCAGAAATCTTTTTTAAGATGTCCATGGGGTCCTCCTCTCTTTGTTCACCAACCTAGACGACTCAATCATATCTCTCTGCTTCTACCGAAACTTAGGGAGACGATCCCTCTGCCTTTTTACTGAATATATTCGCTACTTCTTTAGTTCATGATAATGACTTGTTTAAGGCTTATTACAATTTATGCAACAGGTCAGGTAATAGATACAATCGATTGATGTTTCTCAATGATTTGCCATGGTCGGCAGGATCCGTGAATGTTGGTGTAAGTACAACAGAGACGATAAAAAAGAAACGATAAATAAAAAAGCCCTTCTAAAGACTAAACTTGGGCTTACCCCTGTCAAGTAGACATTGTAAAAAAAGACT
>NZ_JAERVL010000032.1 GCF_016745835.1 Caldalkalibacillus salinus
TGGGGTTTTACCTCTGGGAGAGTAGGACGTTGCCAGGCAGATTGTACCGAGAGGTACAAAAAGAGGAGACACCGAAAGGTGTCTTTTTTTTGATTGAGAAAAGAGTCTTTTTTGTTTGGTTAAAAGTTAAAGAGGTTCGGTTAAATTCAGCACGTCCTGTGGTAATGCCGAATCCACCCCGTCCTTGTGGAAGTAAAAGAAGTAGGAGAAGCACGCGTTCCTATGGCGAGACACGGAGGCGAAGCCGAACGATGCGAGACCTATGCCCTATGGGTGCATACCGAACACGACCGTTAAGCCTGTCGAGTGATGGCGTGACTAGGAGCTTTAGCTCCATAGCACGACCTGATGCCCGAAAGGGGTATGATGGCGTGACTAGGAGCTTTAGCTCCATAGCACACCATCTAATTATGGTAAAAACAAATTCTTTGGTTATACAGTAAGTTCAATACCAGATTAGGGAACTTTCTCAAGCAAACTTGAAGTAACTCGTGTATAAGATAAACCTCATCGGAACCGAAAGAAAAAATGAGCTCTCCCCATAGTTCTGTATCATAACGACATAGCATTCCCAAGAGGTATGAGAGCATGTTAAAAATAGCGATTTCATCAGTCACAGTTAAAGGGTGTCTTAAAAAGAAATATGCATTGCCTTTCATGTCAAAAAAGATTTGTTTGTGTGAGTGTTGTTCGCCTACTTGATGACAAAAGAAAGTAAAGGAAGCATTTTTCTCATCTGTAGATAAAATGCTATCTCCTTCTTGAAAGCCAAGACTAAAAAGCGATAACAATTGGTTAAAAGGAGGGACTTCCCCTGCATCGCTTTGGTCAAAAGCAACTTCCCATGTAGATGAGTTTATTTGTTTGAGGCTGATTGGTAAAAGGGTAAGTTCTTTGTATAATAAGTAATAACTGTCACGCAACTCTGGGATGGTCGCGATTAGGTCTATAACAGTATGCTTACTATGCAATGGAAGCGGATCACGTGTGACCACCTGTGAAAATAAAGGAAGTAACCCATGCTTTTGAACTTTAATTTCATCTTCAGTAAAACGATAATGGCTTTTTTTCTTTTTACGGGTGGTAATGCCATGCTGTAAAACGGATGTTTTTCTAGGATAATAAGGATCGTGTTTTAGAATAAGAGCTTTCATTAAACTGGTCATGCCATAATATTGAAGTAAGGGCCGTACAATGAATTCACTATTGCGGGCGGATTGCAAATAGGCCACACCTTGCTTAAGGAAATATATAAATTTATTCGTATTTAACGTCGCCATTTTAGATGCCTCATCTTCAATTGATGCTTCATCTTTATCCTGAATTTTTAAATCTCCCTCATCGAGATGTACATAGGAATAATATAGCAATTCCTTAGCCGTTGCCTCATTCTGAAAATAAAGAAACATGCCCCACATCTTTTCAAAAACATCCTCTGTTGCGATCCATTTCTGTTCCATCGTATTCCCACCTTTGCTGCAAAGACGAAAAGAGTATCTCTTATATATTGTGATAAAACTGTCTGACTTATTTTTGCTGTCTTGACGTAAATTTTGCCTTTTGATAAACTTTCAATAATATTTTAACGCCTAATGCATTATATAAATGACGATGACTATACAGGAAAGGAAAAGGTGTAATGTGGGAAGAAAAATTTGCAAAAGAAGGTTTAACATTTGACGATGTGCTCTTAATCCCCGCCAAGTCTGAAGTGCTTCCACGAGACGTGCAATTAAGGACCAAGCTAAGCAATACACTCGTCCTAAACACACCCGTCCTAAGTGCAGGGATGGATACAGTAACTGAAGCAAAAATGGCCATTGCAATGGCCAGACATGGTGGCTTAGGGATTATACACAAGAATATGGAGATTGAAGAACAAGCGGAAAAAGTGGATCGGGTCAAAAGATCTGAAAGTGGCGTCATTACAAACCCTTTCTCTCTTACTCCTGAGCACCAAGTGTTTGATGCTGAGCACTTAATGGGGAAATACCGAATTTCAGGTGTGCCAGTTGTTGATGAGAATCACAAACTTGTTGGCATCATTACGAATCGTGACCTTAGATTTGTGCACGACTATTCTATACAAATCAAAGAAGTCATGACGAGCCAAAATCTTATTACAGCACCTGTAGGAACAACTTTAGAGGAAGCCGAGTACATTCTACAGCGGCACAAAATTGAAAAACTGCCGCTTGTAGACGATAGCTATACGTTAAAAGGGCTTATCACCATCAAGGATATAGAGAAGGCAATAGAATTCCCACAAGCAGCGAAAGATAGCAAAGGAAGGCTTATAGTTGGTGCTGCGGTTGGCGTATCCGCTGATACAGAAACAAGAATAGAAGCATTGGTTAACGCTGGCGTTGATGTAATCGTCATTGATACGGCGCATGGCCATTCCCAAGGTGTCCTTGACATGGTCCGTGAAGTACGACAAAATTACCCTGATTTAAATATCATTGCCGGAAACGTGGCAACAGGTGATGCTACGCGTGATCTAATTGAGGCCGGTGCCAACATTGTTAAAGTCGGTATTGGGCCAGGCTCTATATGCACCACTAGAGTCGTAGCAGGCATTGGCGTCCCACAGATCACTGCCGTTTATGATTGTGCAACGGTAGCCAAGGAGTACAACGTCCCCATTATAGCGGATGGAGGGATAAAGTACTCTGGTGAAATTACAAAGGCCCTCGCTGCAGGTGCCCACGCCGTCATGCTTGGAAGCTTACTCGCTGGCGTAGAAGAAAGTCCAGGTGAGCTGGAATTGTATCAAGGTCGCCGTTTTAAAGTTTATAGAGGTATGGGTTCTTTAGGAGCCATGAAGGCAGGAAGTAAAGATCGTTACTTCCAGGAAAATGAGCAAAAGTTAGTACCGGAGGGGATAGAGGGACGCACCCCTTATAAAGGGCCTTTAGGAGACACCCTTCATCAACTCATGGGAGGCTTACGCGCAGGGATGGGTTATTGTGGCACACCAACCATAGATGATTTACACCAGTACGGTAAATTTATTAAGATATCGAATGCAGGGCTACGGGAGTCACACCCACATGACGTTCAAATTACAAAGGAAGCACCAAACTATTCCATGTAAGAAAAAGATGATGGGCTTCGCTTAAGTGGACAAGAGCAACAAAAGAAACAAAAAATACTCTGACATGTCTTTCTGCATCATAACCCTGATGCAACAAGTAAAGTTTTTACATGGTATTTTTAAAAAGATACGTCCACATTAGGGTCAGAAAAAAGGCAGGAAACTTTTCCTGTCTTTTTTTGTCTATGTAGCTATGATAAAATCAAAATAGCTTTAAGGAGAGGAAATGCAAGCGAAGAGCATATGGGGGTGCAAACAGCATTGAGAAAACTTAATAAACAAACCATTATTTTTGTCGTCATGGCCCTAATGTTTAATGCCTTGACCATGCTTAGTAGTCCAAGCGTAGAGGCGAATACAGGGCCAGATGTTGAAGTTGAGTCAGCTATACTTATTGAAGCTGAAACTGGGAAGATTCTTTTTGACAAGAACCTAGACGAGCCATTACCGTCAGCAAGTATGAGTAAAATGATGACGGAATATCTTGTCCTCGAAGCCATTAGTAACGGTGACCTCGATTGGGACACAACCGTTACAATCAGTAATGAGGCTTACTTTCATGGAACATTACCGACGTCTTCTGTCGTGTTTTTAAATGCAGGAGACGAGCATACCATAGAGCAATTATACACCGCTATGGCCGTATACTCTGGTAATGATGCGACAGTGGCCTTGGCAGAAGCTGTTGCCGGGTCCGAAGCACAGTTCGTTCAACTCATGAATGATAAAGCAGAAGAACTAGGAATGACGAATGCGCATTTTGTCAACGCGAGTGGTCTACCGAATGACATGCTAGGTGACAACATGCCTTCAGGTACTCAAGCTGATGAGAACTTGATGTCAGCTAGGGATACAGCGATACTGGCACGTGCCTTGCTTAATGATTACCCTGAAGTGTTAAGATTCTCCTCAATTCCTGAAGGGGACTTTGTACACAATAACGGCAATACCATACACATGATCAACTGGAATTGGATGCTACCTGGTAATCCGCAGGCTGAAGCTCGGGCGCATTCATATCCTGGTATTGATGGCTTAAAGACAGGCTATACAAGTGCAGCAGGTAACTGTTTTACAGGAACGGCTGAGCGTGATGGTATGAGATTAATCTCAGTTGTTATGGGCGCAGATACGAGGGATGATCGTTTCCGAGAAACATCTAAATTATTAGACTACGGTTTTAATTTTTTTGAGTTCAAAGATTTAGCCAGCGCTGGTGATATTATCGAAGGAACGGAAACGCTCCCCGTAGCAAAAGGAAAAGAAACAGAGGTATATGTTGAGCTAGACAGCGACATCAGAACAGTTGTACATAAAGATGAAGCTGATTTATACTCTGTCGTCTATGAAGAAGATAATGAACACCTTGATGAGGAAGGCAATATATTAGCCCCTGTGGAAGAAGGAGAGATTGTCGGACATGTGCGCCTTCAATATGATGGCGAACGACCTGATACATTTATCCAGTCAGATGAAGCTGAGAAAGTGGCACTTGTCGCTCAGCACGGAGTAGAGGAAGCAGGTTGGATTCGTCTCACCTTCCGTTCACTGACAGGCTTCTTAGGCGGTGTTTGGGGGAGTGCCGTTGAAGGTATCAAAGGATGGTTTTCATAAAGGTGGTGAGGTCATATGGCGGAACAACAATTACCTGTATATCTACAATACTTACTCGTGATCATTCCGACCGTGTTAGCTTTGCTGATTATGGTCGGAGGATTCTTCATGTTTAGAAAGTTCCTGTATAAATGGCCGAAGAAAGATGACCACAAACGTAAAGACTAAGTTTGTACTTTCCACAAGCGTATAGTACAATACCGTTATAACGGGAAATTGACAGCTATTGGTTTGAGATAAAATGTAACTATGGATAGAGATAGGGAGGACAAAAAATGGCAGATTTAGGAACAACTCGTGTTAAACGCGGTATGGCAGAAATGCAAAAAGGCGGCGTCATCATGGACGTTATCAACGCAGAACAAGCAAAAATCGCAGAAGCTGCTGGTGCAGTTGCTGTAATGGCTCTTGAGAGAGTGCCAGCTGACATTCGTGCTGCCGGTGGCGTGGCTCGTATGGCCGACCCAACGGTGGTGGAAGAAGTCGTTAACGCCGTTTCCATTCCAGTTATGGCGAAGGCTAGAATTGGACACTTTGTTGAGGCTAAGGTTCTCGAAGCGCTAGGCGTCGATTACATTGATGAAAGTGAAGTATTAACGCCCGCAGACGAAGTCTTTCATATTAACAAGAATGAATTTACAGTGCCATTCGTGTGTGGATCCCGTGATCTAGGCGAAGCATTGCGCCGTATAGGTGAGGGGGCGTCTATGCTACGTACCAAGGGAGAACCCGGTACAGGCAATATTGTCGAGGCCGTTAGACATATGCGTATGATTCAATCCCAAATTCGTAAGGTGCAAAATATATCCCTCGATGAGTTAATGACAGAAGCGAAAGAACTTGGCGCGCCTTATGACTTACTAAAATACGTGCACGAAAACGGTAAGCTCCCTGTTGTAAACTTTGCAGCTGGTGGTGTGGCAACACCTGCTGACGCTGCTTTGATGATGCATTTAGGTTCAGACGGGGTTTTCGTTGGATCTGGTATCTTCAAATCAGATAACCCTGAGAAATTCGCAAAATCGATCGTTGAAGCCACGACTCACTACGAGGATTATGAGCTGATTGGACAACTGTCCAAAGATTTAGGGACAGCGATGAAAGGCATCGAGATTTCTAACCTAGCTGCGTCAGAGCGTATGCAAGAGCGCGGCTGGTAAGGAAGGAAATTGTAAAGTGAAAATAGGAGTATTAGCCCTACAGGGAGCGGTTGCTGAACACATCCGTATGATCGAAAAAACAGGCTGTGAAGCAATCGCTGTCAAAAAAGCAGAACAACTAGACGACATTTCAGGACTTGTTGTGCCTGGGGGAGAAAGCACAACGATTGGAAAGCTCATGCGTCAATACGGATTTTTGGAACCATTAAAAGCATTAGCAGAAAAAGACTTTCCCTTATTTGGCACATGTGCAGGGCTCATTATTTTAGCCAAGCATATTGCAGGACAACCTGACAATCACTTAGGTCTTATGGACATCCAAGTTCAAAGGAATGCCTTTGGACGCCAACGTGAAAGCTTCGAAACGGACCTTGAGATTCAAGGGGTAGCGGAGGACTTTAGAGCCGTATTTATACGCGCCCCTCTCATTACTGAAGTTGGTGAAGATGCAGAAGTGCTATCCGTCCACGATGGCCATATTGTTGCTGCACGCCAGCATCAATACCTGGTTGCATCCTTCCACCCTGAACTAACGGATGACGAGCGTTTGCACGCCTATTTTGTTGACATGGTGAAGCAATATGTAGGCCAAGCAGTATAGCGAATGGTGGTAACATCTTTGATAGCATTTTTTGAGCATATTGACCTAAAAAAAGGCCTGTATTAAAAACAAAACTAACCTTTCCATGAATCTCTCGTCTCTTATATAGAGATGAGGGATTTTCTTTCGATACGTCTATACTAGTAAAAAGGAGTGATAACGTGCTGGACATCAAACGTTTACGTCACGAGTTCGATGAAGTGAAAGAGAAGCTACAGCACCGTGGTGAAGATATCTCCGACCTTGACCGCTTTCCACAACTTGATGAGAAAAGGAGAGCCTTAATCCAAGAGGTCGAAGATTTAAAGGGACGACGTAACACCGTTTCACAAGAAGTCGGCCAGTTAAAGAAAGAAAAAAAAGATGCTGACCATCTGATTAAGGAAATGAAAGAGGTCAATGACCGTATTAAGGAACTGGATGAAGGCCTTAGACAAATCGATGAAGACATCAAAAACATTCTCCTGCGTATCCCGAATGTACCTCATGATAGTGTGCCGGTCGGAGAAACAGAGGATGATAATGTCGTACATAGAACGTGGGGGGACGTCCCTCAGTTTGACTTTGAACCCAAACCACACTGGGATATAGCTGACGACTTAGCGATTTTAGATGTAGAAGCGGCTGGAAAAGTAACAGGAACGCGATTTGTTTTTCAAAAAGGTGCCGGAGCGAAGTTAGAGCGCGCACTGGCTAATTTCATGTTAGATTACCATACCGAAGAGCACGGCTATGAAGAAATGCTACCACCATTTATGGCCAACAGGGACAGCATGACAGGAACGGGGCAACTTCCTAAGTTTGCAGAAGACGCATTTAAGGTGGATGAGACAGACTACTTCCTTATTCCCACCGCTGAGGTCCCGGTTACAAATTACCACAGAGACGACATATTAAATGTTGAACAACTTCCACAAGGTTACGTCGCCTATAGTGCATGTTTCCGTTCAGAAGCAGGATCTGCAGGACGTGATACGAGAGGGCTGATACGCCAACATCAATTTAATAAAGTTGAGCTGGTTAGATTTGAAAAACCAGAGGATTCTTATGAGGCACTTGAAAAACTCACCTCTCATGCAGAAAAAATGCTACAACTGCTAGAACTACCGTATCGTGTGATGCGTATGTGCACGGGAGACCTTGGCTTTACTGCAGCCAAAAAATACGACATTGAAGTATGGCTACCAAGCTATGGCACCTATCGAGAAATCTCATCTTGTAGTAACTTTGAAGATTTCCAGGCTAGAAGAGCGAATATACGTTTTCGACGTGAAAAGAAGGCTAAGCCTGAATTCGTCCATACGTTAAACGGGTCAGGTTTAGCGATCGGGCGTACGGTCGCTGCTATACTGGAGAATTACCAAGAGGCGGATGGCAGAGTAAGAATACCTGAAGTGCTCAAACCATACTTTAGAGGTAAGGACTATCTATCATAGTGGACAGTTTTAGACATACCAAACGTGTACACATGGTGTGTTACTTGTTTCATGACGGGAGGTCCATGGTAGGACAACTTATAAATAAACCATATTATTGATAAATATACCGAGGCTGAACGGTCGGGACACCGTTACCCTCGGTATTTTCTTTAATATGATAAAAAGATATGCATTGACAGGAATACTTTGTCTCTGTAAAATACACTTGTATATTTCGAGTGCAAAATAGACCAAAAATTAACAAGTTTCGACAAAAGACCCTCTCCTCTTTATCTCTTTCATATTAACGTCATGAACATATACATTACACTGCACGATCATCGACACGAGTATTATTATGATGCATGTGCAAAGAGCAGTGAACGATCTATATGATATAAATATGTGCATAACCAACCTATCATCCAATGTCATGAAGTGTTGTCACTGAAAGTCATGGAGTGTTTAGTATAAATAGCTATACATATAAATGTCTGAAAATACTTACATAGACAAACTTTTAACGGGTTAGAGGTCGTTTATAGCGTCAAGGAACTTACAACTGAGGTGATAAAATGGCACCCGATAGATTGCTAGAAGTGAAAGATTTGAAAACATACTTTTATACAGAAGATAAAGTTGCAAAAGCTGTCGATGGCGTGACTTTTCACGTTAACAAAGGAGAGACGGTTGCCATTGTTGGAGAGTCAGGCTCAGGTAAGAGTGTGACATCTTTATCCGTCATGAGATTAATTCCTGAGCCACCTGGGAAAGTGGTAGAAGGATCTATCACCTTTGATGGTCAAGATATTCTTCAGTTCTCAGAAAAACAGATGACCCGTGTGAGAGGGAACGATATAGCGATGATTTTCCAAGAACCCATGACCTCTTTGAACCCTGTATTTACGATCGGAAATCAAATTGCCGAAGCTGTCATACGTCATGAAGGTTTACATAAACAAAAAGCGTATGAACGAGCAAATGACTTATTAAAAATGGTTGGTTTTCCGCGTGCAGAGGAAACGGTACATGAGTATCCACACCAATTATCTGGTGGGATGCGTCAGAGGGCGATGATTGCTATGGCTTTGTCATGTAAACCGCAGCTTATTATAGCGGACGAACCAACAACAGCACTTGATGTGACTGTGCAAGCTCAAATTTTGGATCTGTTACACTCTGTAAAAGAGGAGCATCAAGCGTCCATATTACTGATCACCCATGATTTAGGTGTGGTGGCAGAGATGGCGGATCGGGTCATCGTGATGTACGGTGGACAAGTCGTAGAAGAGGCGGCTGTCGAGGCCTTATTCGAGCATCCCCTGCATCCCTATACGATAGGGTTGTTGAATAGTATCCCAAGGATGGAAGAGGAACGGAAGCGTTTAGACCAAATCCCTGGAACAGTCCCACCTGCGCATAACTTTCCACGGGGTTGTAGATTTGCATCACGCTGTAGCCAAGCTATGCCAGAATGTACACAGGAGCCCACAACGCTCATTGAAGTGGAGCCAGAGCATAAAGTGCGTTGCGTTTTATACAAGGGTCAGGAGGAGACTAGAGGATGACAATTGAACAAGCGACAGCAGAGCAGACACCAGTCTCTGACCAATCACAAGCTACACAAGATAAATTATTAAAAGTCCAAGGTTTAAAAAAATATTTCCCTATTAAAGGCGGTCTCTTAAAACGGACGATCGGTCATGTGAAGGCAGTGGACGATATTTCTTTTGATATTTATAAAGGAGAGACGCTCGGTATCGTCGGAGAGTCGGGATCCGGAAAATCAACGCTGGGCCGCACAATCATGCGATTACTAGACCCTACCGAAGGTGAAATTTTTTTTAAAGGTCAAAACATATCTCAGCTTTCTCAGCGACAAATGAGAAAACACAGACGTGATTTACAAATGGTATTCCAAGACCCGTATGCGTCCTTAAACCAGCGTATGACCATTGGTGAGTTATTGACAGAGCCCATGTATGTACACCATATGTACACCCACCAAGAAAGACGGCAAAGAGCAGTTAAATTACTAGATACGGTTGGGTTACCGGCGGCTGCGATGCAGAAGTATCCGCATGAGTTTTCAGGTGGGCAAAGACAACGGATTGGCATTGCGCGTGCTCTATCTATTTCTCCAGACCTTATTATTGCTGATGAACCTGTATCGGCTTTAGACGTATCCGTCCAATCACAGGTGTTAAATCTCATGGCTGACTTACAAGAAGAATTTGACCTCACTTACTTATTTATTGCCCATGACCTCAGTGTGGTCAAGCACTTCAGTGATCGGGTGGGTGTGATGTATCTGGGCAAGCTGATGGAAATGGGCCCGAAGCAGTCATTGTATGCTAAGCCACTACACCCATACAGCCAGGCCCTGTTATCCGCTGTTCCGAAACCTGATCCAAAGGCAAAGCGGGAGCGTGTCATATTAAAAGGCGACTTACCTAGCCCGTCAAATCCACCATCAGGCTGTGTGTTTCGGACCCGTTGTCCTGAAGCTCACGCCAAATGTGCGGAAGTCGTTCCTTCATGGACACATATGGGGGATGGACATTACGTGGCTTGTCATTTACATCATACAGAGTCTTTTTAACCGTTGCAGGAAGGAGTATGTTTATCGTTTATATCATCTGATTATGGCTATCAGGTTTTATAATATCCATTGAAGAACATAAGGGGGTTCGCAGATTGAAGTTGACAAAAAGTATGCTGTTGTTGCTAGTTTTAATATTGTCACTAGGGACTGCTTTAGTTGCATGTAGCAATGAAACCAGTGAAACCAGTGATGAGCAAGAAGGGACTGGAGAAAAGGTAGATGGCGGTAGTGTAACATTCTCCATGTTCTCAGCACCGAACGGGGTGTTTAACCCTGTGTTGTATGAAGATGCTTATGAAGCCAACGTGTTTGAATTTATTTTTGAAGGGCTAGTAAAACTTGACAAGAACCTGGGATTTGAACCTAATTTAGCAAGAGACTGGTACTATGAAGATGATCACCAAACCTTGGTCATGGTGTTACGTGAAGATGTCCAATGGCATGACGGTGAACCATTTACGGCTGAAGATGTCAAATATACATATGATGTGATGGCACATCCGGACTATACAGGTGTCAGAAGTTACTTCGTGGAGGGTATGGTCGGCTATGAAGCCTTTAACTCAGGAGAAGTGGATGAATTTGAAGGAGTAGAAATTGTTGATGATCATCATATAAAATTCCACTTTAACGAGCCTAACGTCATGGCCTTAAGAGATGCAAGCTTTGATATAATACCGAAGCATATTTACGGTCAGTACGATGTGGCTGATTTGGCAACTGCACCTGAAACATTAGACTTTGATAAGCTTATCGGAACAGGGCCATTTAAGGCCACATCAGATTATACTGCGGGTCAATATTATACGCTAGAGCGCCATGAGCAATACTGGCAAGGCGCACCTAATCTTGATAGTGTGGTGTGGACGGTCGTCAACCAAGATGTAGCGGCTGGTATGTTGGACAGTGGAGATATTGATGTGATTACGACGCCTCAAGGGGTCCGTGCATCTGACTATGATCAGGTAGCGGGTATTGACGGTGTGACTGTACATGAAACACCAGATTTGGGCTATCAGCATTTAGGGTTTAAACTGCATCACCGAACAGAGGAAGACGTCGAAAACAATGTTCATGATCCTGATAACTGGATCCCAAATGAGAAACTACAATCATTAGAACTTCGTCAAGCGATTATGTACGCTATTGACCGTCAAGGTATCGTAGAGGGGTTATTAGATGGACATGGGGAAGTGATTAATGCTCCATTCCCGCCAGCATCGTGGGCCTATGATGATACCGTGGTCAACGAATACCCGCATGACCAGGAGAGAGCGCAAGAGTTACTAGCTTCAGCCGGTTATGAAGATGTGACCGGAGATGGCTATCTAGAAGATCCAAATGGTGAGGAGCTTGTCCTTCGTTTAGACTATCCGACAGGAGACAGGGTCCGTGAGATGTCTGCCCCTATTATTCAGGAACATCTAGAAGCTGTAGGGCTTAACATTGATTTGCGTTCTCCTCGTGAAGCTGGGAGTCATTTTGAAGCGATTCGTACGGATGAAGAAGGCATGGACTTATATCTTTCAGGTTGGGGTCTAGCCACAACAGATCCGGATCCGAAGGGCATATGGGACATAACGGCTTCTTATAACTATACGCGTTGGAATGATGAGCATTCCCAACAGCTACTCGACGATGCCGTTACAGCACCAGAAGCATTTGACGAAGAGTACCGTAAGGAGAAGTACAGAGAGTGGGCGGCGTACGTCAACGAGCAAGTACCGATGGCATTCCTGTACACATCTAATGCTATATTTGCCTACAATAGCAACATTGAAGGTGTTGTTGAAGGACCGGATCACATCTACCGTGACATCCATAAGTGGTATCTTGTTGAATAAACGCTTGGATTAAGAGAGTGAGACCAGGCATTTTTAAAGCCAGCATGGGGCGTGTATGAGGGTGGAGGTATTGCCCCTCACACGCCCCACTTTTTACTGAAATGGAGTGATGGACATGCATAAATTCATCATCAGACGCTTACTGCTCATGATTCCTATGCTCTTTATCATCACTGTGATTGTGTTCACACTGGTGAAAATGGCGCCAGGTGATGCCATGTCCGGGGAGCCTGACCCGAACGTATCACAAGAAGCGTTGGACAGACAGAAAGCGCTGTATGGACTAGATCAACCCCCACATCAACAATATATCTCCTGGTTAGGAAACGTACTCCAAGGTAACTTTGGGATATCTCAATCTAGAAATGTGCCTGTTGACCGTGTGATAGGGGAAAGAATATGGAATACTGTGTTTCTGTCAGTTGTATCATCTGTCATTACCATTCTGATTGCCATACCGCTAGGGGTCATGTCTGCAAGAAAGCCATACTCATTAGTTGACTATGTGGGTACTACGGGCGCTTTCGTCGGATTAGCAACGCCGAACTTTATTGCCGGTATTTTAGTCATTTATCTTTTTGCTTTCCAATTAGGCTGGCTTCCGGCACAAGGCACAGCGACCCACGGGCAGAATTTAGAAGGATTTGAATCCTTAATTGATCGTTTGAAACATGTCATATTACCCGCATTCACTCTGGGTTTAGCAAGTACGGCAACATACATGCGCTACATGCGCTCTGAGATGTTAGAAGTGATGGGGCGAGATTTTGTGCGTACTGCGCATGCTAAAGGACTAAGTGAACAGAGTGTTCTTTATAAACACACGCTAAGAAACGCTCTTATTCCGATTATTACGCTATTAGGATTTGAATTCGGGCAATTGCTTAGTGGCGCTGTCATAACTGAAGCTGTATTTTCATGGCCTGGCCTGGGACAATTATTTATAGAATCCGTTGTTAACCGTGATTATCCGGTCATTATGGCCATTAATATCATCACCGCTATCGCCCTACTACTGGGTAACTTATTGGCCGATATATTTTACGCGGTGGTCGACCCACGCATTCGTTATGATTAATGTCCAGGAGGGGAGATAGATGGAACTTGAAAAACAGCCTACAACAGAGAGTGCGGTTGAAGCTAATCAACAAAAAAACAGCCTAGGGCCATGGGCATTAGCGTATCGGCGCTTTAAGAAAAATAAGTTAGCTGTAGCCGGTGTCTTCATGCTTGCTTTTATTCTCTTCATTGCCGTATTCGCAGATGTGATTGACCAAGGCACAGACCCAACCGAATCAGACTTATATAATATAGAAGCCCCAATGGAAGGCTTTGGGGGTGAACATATCTTAGGTACAGATTCGTCGGGGAGAGACGTTTTTGCTCGGTTAGTTCATGGGTCAAGGGTGTCTTTGACTATTGGCTACTTTGCCATGTTTTTCACAGTGTTAATTGGGATTGTACTTGGTTCCCTATCCGGCTACTACGGTGGAAAAGTAGATGGTTTGATCATGCGGTTTACAGATATTATGCTCAATTTTCCTTTTCTGTTGTTTGTCCTTACGGTTGTGGCTATATTACAAGATATTAATATTATGATATTTGTTGCGGTCATCGCCTTAACCGCTTGGCCTGCAATAACGAGGATTATAAGGGGCACGTATTTGCAATTAAGAGAGCAGGAATTCATTCTGAGTGCCCGTGCGATTGGCTGTTCTGATGCGAGAATGATTTTTCGCCATCTTCTACCAAACGCTATGGGGCCGATCATTGTTAACGCCACGTTAGCCATGGCCACAATGATTATTGTCGAGTCTGGTTTGAGCTTTTTGGGATTTGGCATTCCACAACCCACGCCAACATGGGGCAATATGATTACAGATGCGACGTCTCCACGTATTATACAAAACCATCCTAACATATGGCTGCCACCGGCTATCGCTATTTTTATGACGGTATTAGCCATTAATTTTATCGGAGATGGATTAAGAGACGCGCTAGACCCACGCTCTAGGAAATAAAGACACTTTATGAGCAAGCGTTAAACATGCACCACGTAAAGCAATCTTAATACTTTGTGGGGGCGAAATGGAAAGGCACCTCGTTCGTTAAGTTAGGGGTGTCTTTTTTAGATCAAATAAAAGGGAACAAAAGATAGGAGATAAAGCTTGATTTATATTTGGAACCTGTGCTATTATATTTTTCGGTAGCAAATATGGAGGAATACCCAAGTCTGGCTGAAGGGATCGGTCTTGAAAACCGACAGGGGTGTCAAAGCCCGCGGGGGTTCGAATCCCTCTTCCTCCGCCATACATACATGAGCAGAATCGATAAGCAGGATGATTGGAGATAAAAAATGGACCAGGATGACAAGTCG